>JAZSDD010000027.1:0-14290 GCA_045530945.1 Christensenellaceae bacterium | reverse complement strand
ATTAAAACAAGCAGCGGGAAAAACGGATATAAACAACCTCACCGTAGGTTCACTAAATAGTGGTTTTGATATCGGAAAAGTAAAATTAACTTCACTATTAACCAACACTTCTAACGATAAAGTATTTGATATTCTTACCTCTGGTTGTGGTGTTGAAAGTAAAGATAAACTCACCGTAAATAGTCTATCCTCATTTAAAACGCAAAACATATTAATAGACTCTGTTCTTCACGAGCCGGAGGAACACGTAAAGTGGTTAATGCAGGATGCTTGTTCTAAAGATTACGACAAAATCACTCTTGACGACCTCACTACTGATAAATTCGATATAAACAACGTTAAAGTATGCCACGTTATGAACGCAACTGCCGATCTACAAATGGTATTAAGCGATGCGTGTGGCATTGAATACGACAACGTTACCTTTGGACATTTAGACTCTAAAGATACTTTTAAACTTGAAAACGTTAAACTTCGTTCTTTAATTAACGACTCACAAGGCAATGAAATCATTGATAAATTAATAGCCGAAGAAAACAACGTTCGCATTGGAAACGTTGGTGAAAAACTTGAAGTTATCTTGCCACAAGTTAGACTATCTTCCGTTCTAACCTCCGATACAGGAAACAAACTCTTGGATAAGTTAAGAAACGATAACAGTGTAACGGTAGGAAACGTTGGCGAAAAACTTTCAGAACAACTTTCTTCTGCTACTATTGGAAGCCTTATTGAAGACGGCGTTATAAACGTTGATGCATCAACACTTAAACAAGAAGTTCTAAATATGACGTTAGACGAGGCTATCTTAGCTCTTAACAACATTTAAAACCTATTTGCTAAAACAAAAAAATCGGTCGAATTTTTATTCGGCCGATTTTATTTTTAAAGATTTATTATTTTAGGTTCATCGTGATAAGCGCAAGTCTTTTTGCCCTATCTCTTAAACTTTCTATATACGCAAATTCATCTTTAGAATGAATTCTATCACCTATAACACCAAAACAGTCTAAGCAAGGTATTCCCGCCTCGGTAGTATAAGCCGTGTCAGAGCCTCCCGTACGTTTTTGACCTTGAACGGTAGAAAAGCCAAATTTTTTAAAAATTGCATTTATGTCGTCTAAAAGTTTTTGATTTTTATCTGAATATTCCATAGGAGGACGACCTTTACTTGCAGTAACGGTAGTTTTGCATCCCTCAATCTTAACGTCGTCTGCAATATCTTGCATAAACTTATCAACCCACTTTCTTTGCTCTGCGGTAGCAAATCTAACGTTACACTTAAATTCGCACTCTTCTGGAACGGTGTTGGCAACAGAGCCACCTTTAATAACGCCACAGTTACAAGTAACGCCCTCGTGGTCTTTAAGTTTTTCCACCTCTATTATTTTATACGCAGCCTCTGCTATTGCGTTTGCACCTGCTATTGCACAAAGTGATCCGTGTGCAGATATACCTTTTACGTTAAAAGTGTAAGTTGCTATTCCCTTTCTTTGAATACACACGTTTTCGTCCGTATTTGATTCAAGATTAATAAAGCCACAACTATCAAGCCCTTTTTCTATCATAAACTTTATAGTTTCACGCTTACTTGGTTTGCTATTAAGCTCCTCGTCGCTTTGTAAAATAAGTTTAACAGGACGGTCTTTATATCCACAAGCATCAAGCGCCTCTAAAGTTAAAAGTCCAATAACTATGCCACCTTTACAGTCTGCAACGCCTGGTCCATAGATTTTATCACCAATAATTTTTGTTGGAGGATAACCGAAAAGTCCCTTTTCATGAACGGTATCCATATGCCCAGAAAAACAAAATGGAACGCCTTTTGCGTTTGGATTTAACGTAATACAAGCAGCGTTTCCACCAACCTCCTGATAGCAATATTCTATATCCCAACCATGCTCTCTTGCAATATCAAGAATATATTCTGCCACCTTGTCAACTCCCTCTTTGTTAGAAGTTTGACTCTCGATATCACAAACGTCTTTCCAAACGGTTAGATATTTTTCATACAATTCATCAATTTTTTGTAAAACTTTATTAACCATATCCATCCTCGAAAAATATTTTTTATTATTATATCATATGTTTTTAATATTTTCAATTAAAACGAATATTGAATTTTTAAGTATGTTTTATAACACACCGTAAGGGGGATTCCCCTGTTAGGGGAAATGTCGCACGGACACGCAGAGATAATCCGTGGCGACAAAAGGGTTGCCGTCCGACGCCAGTCGATCGAACCCCTAACCTTTGCGTCCGTAGCGATGGCGCTCTGTGCCCGAAGCGACAGCGTAGGAAATACGGTTGACGGGCTATCCTTGACGATACATTCAGTTTCAATTGAGCTCTCAAATGGATATGTTGCACTAAGGAACATAGTTAGTTGTTTTTAGTTTATTATAGAGTACAACAAAAAAGGATGGGTACAACCTATCCTTTTTTGTTGGCACACCGTAAGGGACTCGCTCCGTAAGGCTTTGCCTTACTATCACGCCTGGGTAGCGGAAGGTAGGTATCTACCTTCCGTCGGCAACTTTTTACCTTTTCTCCCGCTTTTAAGTTGCCTATTCCTACCCGTTCGACTCCCTTTTTGAGCATGATAAAAGGACTAAACCGATTTTATCGATTTAGTCCTTCTATGGCACACCGTAAGGGACTCGAACCCCTAACCTTTGCGTCCGTAGCGCAACGCTCTATCCAATTGAGCTAACGGTGCGTGTGACCAAGTTTATTAAATTGCTTTTTGTCCGTTGCAAACACTCCATTTTGTAAATCAATTGGATGGAGCGTTCCCAACGTTCTGTGACTGAAACGAAGTGAAAGGAATACGGATGACGGACTTCCCTTGACATACCCTCAGTTTACAATTGAGCTAACGGTGCGTGCCTTAGTAATTGCAATATTACTTATTAAATTAAATTGATACCCTGTCGCCAAAATCAATTGGATGGAGCGTTCCTAACGCTCTGTGAGGTATCCGCAAAAACAACTCGCCTTAACAAAGCCTAAACATTATAAAATAATTTTTAGGCTTTGTCAAACGAATAATTTAATTAATTAAAAATTTTTATTGTCTAATTTAAAACGGCTTTAATTCTTCTAACTCCTGAGGAGGAACTTTCTTCCTTTTTAATCTTGAAAGCACCTAAATCACCCGTGTTTTCCACGTGAGGTCCACCACAAATTTGCTTATCAACACCCTCGATAGTGTAAATACTAACCATTTGCTCCTCACTATCTGCATGGAACACACCGTATGCACCCTCTTTAATTGCTTTACAATAGGGCAATTCGCTTTTAACAACGGGGATTTTCTTATTGATAACTTCATTTACAAAGTTTTCAAGTTCTGATAATTCTTCCGCCGTCATCTTATGGTCTAAGTTAAAGTCAAAACGAAGTCTTTCTTCAGTTATATTAGAACCCTTTTGTTCCGTTTGATTGCCAAACATTTTGCGAAGTCCCGCAAGCATAATATGCGTTGCCGTGTGGTATTTAATAGTTTTTTCACTCTGTTCGGTTAAGCCACCCTTTGCTGCAAGAGCCTGTGCCTTAGACAATTCTTGGTGCGCTTTATAAGCCTCGTTAAAGCCCTTTTCGTCCACCGTAATACCCTTTTCACTTGCAAGTTCAATGGTTAATTCTAACGGGAAACCAAACGTATCGTAAAGTCTAAACGCTTGTTTTCCGTTAATTTCAGTTTCAGGAACATAAGAGGGATCTTTTTGTGACATAAAGGCATTTTTTCTTTCCATACCAGTTATGCACTTATCAAACTCTCTCATACCAGACACTAACGTAGCCTCAAACTTTTTAGCCTCTTTATCAAGTTCTGCTAAAATATATTCTTCTTTTTCTAAAAGTAAAGGATATGCTTCGTCGTAAATTTTCTCAATAAAAATCTTAGCAATATCTCCTATTACGGATGAAGAAACCTCTAAATCTCTGCAATATCTTATTGCACGGCGAAGTAATCTTCTCAAAACGTATCCAGCGCCAGTGTTGGAGGGAACTATTCCGTTACTATCACCGATAAGCATAACGGCTGTTCTCGTGTGGTCTGCTATTATACGCATAGCCTTTCTTGCCTTTTCGTCGTTTTCGTAACTCTTATTAGAAATTTCTTCAAGATATGCAATGCTCGAAGCAAATAGGTCAGTTTTATATCCGTCGTTAAGTCCGTTAAGGAAAACTAAAAGTCTATCTAAACCAAAGCCCGTGTCAACGTTTTTGTTTTCCAACTCTTCGTAACCGGTTGCCGTCTTTTTATATTGCATATAAACGTCGTTACCAATTTCAACAAATCTATCCGACGTTAAAAAGTCACTTGACCCCTCTCCCTCGTATCTTGGATAGAACCACTCGTTATCAGGTCCACAAGGCGTGCCAACAGTACCCTCTAACTCCCACCAGTTGTCCTTTTTGGGAAGATAGAAAATATTCTCCTCCTTAACACCAAGTTGTTTAAGATAGTCAGCCGTTTCTTCATCCCTTGGTGCTAATTCGTTACCCTCGAAAACGGTTGAACATATTTTGTTTTTATCAAAGCCGAAAACTTCCGTTAAAAGTTCAAAAGTCCAAGCGGTTTTTTCCTTTTTAAAATAATCTCCAAGCGACCAGTTGCCCATCATTTCAAAAAAGGTAAAATGGGTAGCATCACCAACCGATTCAATATCTACCGTGCGAACGCAACCTTGAACGTTACAAAGTCGTGTCCCCTTAGGGTGCTTTCTACCTAGAAGATAAGGCATTAACGGTTGCATACCTGCAACGTTAAACATAACGCCGGTAGTACCGTCACCAACCAAAGAAACTGCACCAATGTTAACGTGACCTTTGCTTTCGTAAAATTTTATCCATTTGTTTCTTAATTCTTTAGAAGTAATCATTTTTTAGCCTCTATTTTTTTATTAAAGTATAGCCGTCTTTAGCGTCCTTAATTTCGTAACCTTTTTTAGCAAGTTCTTCTCTTAAAAGGTCTGACTTAGCCCAGTCTTTATTTGCTCTTGCAAGAAGTCTTTCTTCTGCAATTGCTTTTATTTCTTGTGGAATATCATCTTCCTCATTTTTGAAATTTTCAAGATAGGACTTTGCATCCTTTCTAAACAATCCTAAAAGTGAATATGTGTTTTTAATCTGATTGAGGTCTGCCCCAGCAGTTAAATCCCCTGCGTTTATTTTAGCCTTAATCTTCTTAAATAAGCCGTAGAGATTGCTTATTGCAAGCGCTGTATTAAAATCATCGTCCATCGCCTTATTAAACTCTGCGTCGATTTCAGCGTTTTCACCCTTAATTTCTATACCCTTATCCTCTGCAAGAGCAAAGACTTTATAGAACTCGCACAAGTGCTTTTCTGCTTCGGGGAAAAGTTTATCGGTTATATTGATATCACCTCTATAATTAGTTTCTAAAAGGGCAAGTTTAATAGTTTCGTCAGAATACTTGTCAAGTAAATCTTTCAAAAGCAAACTGTTGCCGAGGGACTTGCTCATTTTCTGTCCGTTAACTTTTATAAGTCCGTTATGAATCCAATAGTTAACGAACTGCTTACCGGTTAGAGCCTCCGTTTGCGCAATCTCGTTTTCGTGGTGAGGGAAAATTAAATCTCTTCCGCCGCCGTGAATATCAATTCTTTCGCCAAAGGCTTTTTTATTCATAGCAGAACACTCTATGTGCCAACCAGGTCTACCCTTTCCCCAAGGAGAATCCCACATAGGTTCACCAGGTTTTGCCGATTTCCAAAGGGCAAAGTCTAAGGGGTTGCGTTTCATTTCGTCGTTATCCACTCTAACGCCGTTCATAGCGTCTTCTAAATTTCTATGTGAAAGTTTCCCGTAAGACGGGAAACTGTCAACGGAAAAATAAACGTCTCCCTTTTCCGTTGCGTATGCGTGTTGCTTTTCGATAAGCGTAGAAATAAAGGAAATAATATCATCCATACTTTCTGTTGCCTTAATCCAAATAGACGGATCGTCTACGTTAAGCCTTCTCATCTGTTCGTCAATATTTTTAATCATATCTAAGGCGTACTTATCGGCGGGAATACCCGTTTGGTTAGATTTAGCAATAATCTTATCGTCAACGTCGGTATAATTTCTCGCATAAGTAACCTCGTAACCACATTTTTCAAGGTATTTTCTTATTATATCGTAAATAAGTGCTTGATAAGCGTGCCCGATATGGGCCTCCCCTGAAACGGTAATACCACAAGCGTACATATTTACCTTGCCTTCAACCAACGGTTTAAATTCTTGTTTTGTTCCGGTAAGCGTATTGTAAATTTTCATAACTTAATCCTTTATATTTTTGCTTTGTTTTTCTAAATTTTCTATCTTTTTGCTCAGTTCAAAAACAGTTTCCCTTAAATGGCAAATCTCTTCGTGAACGGGGTCTCTTTTTTCTTGTTCTAAATCGTTATCTATTGTTTTTTCGCCGTTAATTCTAACAACGTTACCGGGAACGCCAACAACCGTTGCGTAAGGCGGTACTTCTTTTAAAACTACTGCCCCAGCACCAATTTTAGCGTATTCTCCAACTGTAAAACCACCTAAAACCTTAGCGCCTGCGCTTATCATAGCGCCCCTTTTTATCGTGGGGTGTCTTTTCCCCTTTTCCTTACCCGTACCACCTAAGGTAACGCCTTGGTAAATTACAACGCCCTCTTCGATTTCCGCCGTTTCACCAATAACTACACCCTCTCCATGGTCGATAAACACGCCACCAGCAATCTTTGCTGCGGGGTGAATTTCAATGCCCGTTAAAAATTTTGCGTATTGGCTTGTTAAACGTGCCAAAGTCTTAAATTTAATTCTGTAAAGAAAATTTGCCCATCTATGCCAAGAAAGTGCTTTTACTCCCGAATAGGTAAGCCAAATTTCAAACTTATTTCTCGCCGCAGGGTCAAATCGTTTTGCCGCCCTAATATCGGCACGAAGATTTTTAAACATATTTCTCCTTAAATAACCTTAATTCCGTTTTCTTCCATGATGTTTTTGAGTTCACGCGGGAAACTCTTATCAACCACCATACAGTTTACGTCAGTTAGGTTAGCAAAGGTGTAAGGAGTTTTCTTATTTACCTTGGAACTATCTAAAAGCATAATAACGAGGTCTGCCTTTTTTATTACGTTTCTCTTAACCTCAGCCTCTGATTGACTTCCGCAAGTGAAATTACCAGTATCTTTAATATAACCCGTTGCCGTCATTACAGCCGTTTGAATATTTAAGTCTTTTATAAAATCAATACAACTCTGCCCAGTAGTAATAAAATTGTTTTTCTTTAAGTCGCCACCAAGTAACGCAACAGTAGGTTTTTGCTTTCTTAAAACAGTTTCAGCAACTATTAAAGCGTTAGTAATAACGTAATAGTTTTCATCAGGCAAAGCCCTTGCAAAATAAGTAGTAGTAGACCCACCGTCGATAAACACGCAACTTTTAGGCTCAACGAGTTTAATTGCTTTATCGGCAATTTCAAGTTTTTCAGCAATGTTATAAGTCGTACGCTCGGCAAAATCTGCCTCTTTTGCTCTTAAAACGGTGTCAACGGAGAGTGCTCCCCCAGATATTCTGATAATTGCGTTTTCCTCTTCCAAACGGTTAAGATCCCTACGCAACGTCATAGAAGAAACGTTTGGAAAGGCACACTCTATTTCGTGAAAAGAAACTTTTCCGTTTTTATCTATAAATTCTTTTATATGAAAAAGTCTATCTTTCATAAAAACTCCTATTACTCTTTTGAAATATTTTACCACTTTATATGCATTTTTGCAAACGGATAATATTAAATTTGCTTTTTTTTGTTAATTTTTTTCATTTTTACTCTACTTACAATAAAAAAATAAAAAATGTAGTCAAAAAAAATTGATTTTACCTAAAAATAAGGCTATAATATTATTTAATTAATACCATTTCCGAGGTGCATTATGCTCGATTTGAAGAAAATTCAGGAAAATAAAGAAAAAGTTGTTGAACTTCTCGCAAGAAAGGGATACAATGCTGATTTTGACCCTATACTTGCGCTTGACGCAGAGAGAAAAAAAGTTATTGCAGAAGTTGAAGGCTTAAAAGCCCAAAGAAACAAAGTTTCTTCTTCTATTCCCGCACTCAAAAAGGAAGGTAAACCTGTTGACGGTATTTTTGCCGAAATGAGAGCGCTTGGAGATAAAATCTCCGAGGGAGATGCTAAACTTAAAGAAATTGACGAAAAGATTTTCTCTTCCCTTGCAGTAATGCCAAATATTCCAGACGAGGATTTAGTTGCCGGTGAAAAAGAGGCTAACGAGGTTATCAAGGTTGTAGGTAGTAAACCGGAATTTTCCTTCCAAATGCAAAACCACGTAGATCTTTGCACCAAACTCGGAATTATTGACTATAATAGAGGAACAAAACTTTCCGGTGGTGGTTTTTGGCTTTATAGAGGTGACGGGGCAAGACTTGAATGGGCACTCTTAAACTTCTTTATTTCAGAACATTTAAGTGACGGTTATGAATTTATTCTTCCTCCCCACCAACTTGGTTATAACTGTGGTTTTGGTGCGGGACAATTCCCAAAATTCTCAGATGAAGTTTACTGGCTCGACTGTGATGAGGATAGAAAGAAAAACCGTTTTATGCTCCCCACGGCAGAAACTGCATTAGTTAACCTTTACGCTGGTGAAATTATAGACGAGGCTAAACTTCCAATGAAGTTCTTTGCTTATACCCCTTGTTATAGAAAAGAGGCAGGTTCATATAGAGCAGAAGAACGTGGTATGATAAGAGGTCACCAATTCAATAAGGTGGAAATGGTTCAATACGCTCACCCAGAAAAGAGTATGGAAGCTTTTAACGAACTATTAGATAAAGCCGTTTCACTTATGACAAAATTAGGGCTACACTTCCGTGTTAGTAAGCTTGCCGCAGGAGATTGTTCTGCATCAATGGCAAGAACTTATGATATTGAGGTTTGGATTCCTTCTATGGGTATTTATAAAGAAGTAAGTTCCGTTTCTAACGCAAACGATTATCAAGCAAGAAGAAACAACACGAAATATAGAGATTCAAAAACGGGCAAACCTGCTTATTTGCACACTCTAAACGGTTCTGGATTAGCAACGTCAAGAGTATTCCCCGCACTTATTGAACAATATCAAAATGCAGACGGTTCTATTACCGTACCCGAAGTTTTAAGACCATTTATGGGTGGACAAGAAATTATTAAATAATAAAAGAAAAGTGGCTAACGAAATTCGTTAGCCACTTTATTATAATGTAAATTTAATTATTCTGCCTCTGATAGAGAAATACTTCCGTTAGAACATCTTATTTGCGATAAACGTGTTGCTCCAAAACTCCACTCGTAGCCGAAATCAATCGCTCTCCAGTCGTTAGTTTTTCCATTATATTTAATTACACCAAGGTCGTGACAGTTTGCAAAAGCATGAGTACCAATTTCTTTTAATGATGTAGTTGCGGTAACAGTTCTAAGATTACTGCAGTTTCTAAAAGCGCTATGCCCTATTGTAGTTAACGTGCTTGGAAGAATTAAATTAGTAAAATATTTTGTTTCGGGACTTGTTATACGATAGTTACACGCTTGGAAAGCTGACTGTCCAATACTAACTACTCCTTCTTCTAATTTAAGCGTTTCAAAATTACAATCAAAGAAGCTGTATGCAGATATTTCAGCAACAGATAGAACTAAATTCTTAATTCTTTCCCCACTTAAATACAAGTTTTTAGAATAGTAAATAGCGTTTGCTGATGGCTCTGAAAAATAAATTTCAGCCCACTCGTTTGCCGTTCCCATATAGTTAACGAAAGTTAAAGTTCCCTCTTTACACCCTTCAAAAGCACCCTTGGCAAAACCTTTAACGCTGGTGGGAATTACAACCTCATTGAGGCTCTTGTGATAATAAAAAGCGTTTGTTCCAACAAATTGAACGCCGTCCTTGATAGCAATACTCGTACGTGAATCGTCAGTAGAAGACGCAAGGTATAAATATGGATTAAAAATGTTTCCGAGATACTTAAATCCATTTTCTTCTTTGTAATTTAAGGAGGTGCAACCTTCAAAAGCATAATCCCCAAAGAAAACTAAAGTGTCTGGAAGAGTAATATCAACAACGTCTTTGCAACCATCAAAAGCTCTATATGCAACCCCCGTTACAGCCTTACCACAAATTGCAGAAGGTATTTCTACGTTAGTAGCACTACCCGAGTAACTTTTAACGTGATAGGTGACGTCATTACCTTTAATAACCTTTGAAAACTCTAACCCCTTTACAAACTCAACTTGAGTACATTCAGAGCAAACACCGCCCACAAAATTATGAGGTTTTTCCGTTCCCTTTTTAACTTCGCCACAGATACACTCCTTCCAATGCATATCATGATCACAAGTGTAATAGTAAACGTGCCTGCAAGTTCGTCCACACGCAGAAAGAGAAAGAGTTGCTCCCATTACGAAAACAATGGATAAAATAAACAATATTAGTTTTTTAATTTTCATAAGCCTTACCTCTTGCACAGAATAAATGCTAGAATTACCTATTATACCATTTTATTTTAACATAAAACGGTTGAATACGCAATATATTTCTTTAACAAGTTAAATTTTACTCAAAAAAAATCACCATTTTTTATGGTGATTTTTTCCCTGTCTATTTTACTTAAACATACCAGCAATATGAGGTACGATATTTTTGATTTCCACTGAAGAAGTGTTAATGCAAATATCGTAATTTAACTTATTCCCCCACTCTCTGCCAGTAAAGAAACGATAATAATCTTTTCTATCTTTATCAATCTTCTTGATTTTTTTAACGAGTTTCTTTTGGGAATTTTTCCCTTCTTCGTGATCATTTCTTTCCATACAACGGCGAACCTTGCTTTCTATATCCGAGTAAACGAATATGCGATAAGGATTTAAATCCCTTAAAATATAATCTGCACAACGCCCAACGATTATACAGTTGGATTTTTCCGCCATTTCACGAATTACGTTTTCCTGCTCGGAAAAGATTGCTTGTTTTTGCCTTAACGCATAGGAATCAACGTATGAAAAAGAATGACCAATCGTTATTGGATATAATGAGTGTGGATTGTTTTCCACTACCTGCTGAACGTACTTTTCTGAGAAAGAAGTTTTCTTTGCTATTTCCGAAATAATTTCCTTATCGTAGTAATCAAAACCAAGCTCCTCTGCAAGACGACGACCAAGTTCTCTTCCACCGCTTCCGAATTCTCTGCCGATAGTTATAACAACGTTATTCATTTCTTTCCCCCTTTTTATTTATTTTAACATTGATTTTTACTTTTGTCAATATTGATTTTCCTAACTCCTACCATTGACAAAACGCACTCCCCGTGATACAATTACTCTTGAATTTACTTAAGGAGTATGATATGAATTACGCTATTGAAAACGAAAAATTAAAGGTAATAGTTTCCACTTGTGGAGCAGAACTTCAATCTATATACGGAAAGACTTCTAATTTTGAATATCTATGGCAAGGAAGTGAAGAATTTTGGAAAAGTAGAGCAACTAATATTTTCCCAAATTGTGGAAGATTGTGGGAGGGAAAGTATATTTACAAGGGAAAATCATATGAATTACCCTGTCACGGATTTATAAAACTTCATGAGTTTGAGGTAGTTTCTTTTTCACCAAAAAAAATCACGTTAAAGTTAACCGATAATGAAGAAACTAAGAAAGTTTATCCCTTTTCCTTTTCTTTTTCAATAACCTATTCATTAGAAAACAACACCCTTAAAACGGAATTTTTAGTTGAAAACACGGGTGATGAAACGTTACCTTTTGCACTCGGTGGCCACCCTGGATTTAACCTTCCTTTGCAAGAGGGTTTAGAGTTTAGCGACCATTATTTGGAGTTTGAAAATAAATGTAAAGCGAAAAAACTTGCTCTATCGGAAACTTGCTTTTACACGGGAGAAAGCAAGCCTTTTACCTTAAAAAAGAGCCAAATCATCCCCCTAAAACATTCTATGTTTAATAACGACGCAATATTTTTAACCGGCACTGATAAAATTGTTACCTTAAAGAGTGATAAATGTGAAAGATACGTTAAGGTAAAATACCCAGATATGCCAAGCGTAGGTTTTTGGCATAACCCAAAAACGGAAGCACCCTTTATTTGTATTGAACCTTGGTCAGGCGTTCCAGGGCTTGACGGCGTGATAGAAGATTTTGAAAAAAGAGAAAACTTCACCTATCTCCCCGCTAATGAAAAATACGTGAACGGCTTTGAAATTGAGGTTAACGAATAACTAAAAGATACATATTAAAATATCCCTTTGCAAAATTTCGCAAAGGGATAATTTTTATTTATTTATCATTGAAATTAATTTTGGAAGTGCTATTTCAAAACAAGCACCATACCAATGATTATCTATTTTTGCCGTTTCTTCTATACAAGAAACGGTGTAATCTGCGGCGATTTCTGCAGATTTTTCTGCACTTTTACCTTTAATTAACGCGCCAACGAAAGCCGATGCATAAATATCGCCCGTACCGTGACAACTGTTTGCAAGTTTTTCGTGCTCATAGTAAGACGTATGTTCACTCGTTGCAACAAGCACACCCGTTTTTCCCTTAACGTACGATACGCCCGTTAAAACAACGCATTTAGCGCCCAATTCTAATAATTTGTCCGTTAGATTTTTTATGTAACTCTCGTCATATTCTTCCTTATACTCTGTATCAGTTAAATAACAAGCCTCGGTAATGTTAGGAATAATATAGTCGGAAATAGCGCAAAGTTCTCTCATTTTATGTGCATACGTTATATCAAACGCCGGATAGAGTTTGCCGTTATCTGCCATCGCAGGGTCAACGATAAAAGGCGCACCCTCTTTTATGGTTTTCTTAACTATCTCCTTAACGGTGTTTATCTGTTCTATACTACCAAGATAACCGGTATAAATTCCATCAAAAGTGATATTTTCTCTTTCCCAATGTTCACAAATTCCTTTCATATCAGATGATAAATCACGGAAAGTAAATCCCTTAAAACCCGCCGTATGCGTGGATAATACGGCAGAGGGCAAAACGGCAGTTTCTATTCCACATGCGGAAATTATTGGTAGTGCAACCGTTAACGAACATTGCCCTACACAAGAAATATCTTGAATTGTTAAAACTCTTTTATACATAATTTTTCTCCTTTTTCTTTACATCTTAACACAAAAGTGGTATTATGTAAATAACCAAAAATAAACATTTATATAATACCAGATTGAGAAAAATATGACAAAGTATTTTTATATTTACAATGAAATTAAAGAAAAGATTTTAAGTGGAATTTACCCATCAAAGAGCAAACTACCGTCAAAACGTGTAATCGCCGATAGATATGGTGTAAGCGTTATAACGGTGGAAAAAGCATACTCGCTATTGTATGAAGAGGGCTACGTTTATTCAGAAGAAAAAAAAGGCTATTTCGTTTACCCTATCGACCTTTTTCAAACGGAAAAAAAGATTGATAAAATCTCGCATTTAAATTATATCAACGACGAAAAAGAAAAAATCTCAAAAGATTTTGAATCGTCGATTTGGTTTAAGACGGTGAGAAAGGTTATTTCAGAAAAAGGAGAACTACTTTTTTCTAAATCGCCAAACAAAGGCTTAGGAATTTTAAGAAATGCAATAGCAGACTATCTTTTAAGGTATAGAAAAATGGTTGCCGAGCCTAAAAATATAATAATAGGCTCAGGTGCTGAGGTGCTTTATGAAAGTGCCGTAAAACTTTTAGGAAAGGACAAAGTTTATGGAATTGAATCACCTTGCTATAAAATGATAACCTCCGTTTATAATGGAATGGGAGTTACAACTATCCCATTAAAAATGGGTAAAAACGGAATTGAAAGCCAGGATTTATATAATAACAATTTTAATGTTCTGCACGTCACCCCTTTTAATAGTTTTCCATCGGGTATAACGGCATCTGCTTCAAAACGTCACGAATATATAAACGTTATAACTAAAAACAAAGGCTATATAATTGAAGATGATTTTGCAAGTGAATTTTTTAAGCCGGGAAACCCCATAGATTCGTTATATTCTCTAAGTGGTGGCAATAACGTTATATATATAAACACCTTTTCAAAGAGTATATCCCCCTCCATGCGTATGGGATATATGATATTGCCAGATGCTCTTTTAGATAAATACGACCAAGTTTTAGGAGAGTTTTCTTGTTCCGTTCCCGTTATGGAGCAATACGTTTTAGCCGAATTTATAAGTAGTGGAAATTTTGAAAGACACTTAAATAAAACACGCAGAAGACTGCTT
>JAZSDD010000079.1:0-8691 GCA_045530945.1 Christensenellaceae bacterium | reverse complement strand
GTTTAGACAATACTTATATAACCTTACATAAGGAGGTTTTATGAGTAGTAAAGTAGTTATTTGCGGAATTGATACGGGAACGCTCCCTAAAATCACGCAAGCAGAAAGCCTTGATATGCTTAGGGAAATTAAGAGTGGCTCGCACGAGGCAAGGGAAAAATTTATCGTGTGCAATATGAGGCTTGTGTTGTCGGTTATAAAGCGTTTTAAGTTAAAATCGGCTAACCCAGACGACGTTTTTCAAGCAGGTTGCATAGGATTAATTAAAGCCATTGATAATTTTGACTTATCCGTTGGCGTTATGTTTTCAACTTACGCGGTTCCAATGATTATTGGGGAGGTTAAGAGGTTTATTAGAGACGTAAACTCAATGCGTATTTCACGGTCTATTCGTGACACGGCGTATAAAGTTTTGCAAACGAGAAACCAACTTGAAAAGGAGGACGAGCAAGTCACCTTTGAAAAGATTGCAGAGAAAATGAACACTCCGTTAAAAGAAGTGGTTTACGCAATGGACGCTATTTCCGATACTCTTTCACTTTTCGACCCCGTTTATAATAAAAACGGAGACGAGTTATTACTCGTTGATCAAATTGGTGACGAGAAAAACACCGAAGAAAAGTGGACGGAAAAAGTTGCCTTAGATAGTGCCATAAATCTTTTAGGTGAAAGGGAGAAAAAAATACTTTATTTAAGATATTACGAGGGAAAAACGCAAACGGAAATATCCTCTGAGGTGGGAATTTCACAAGCACAAGTTAGTAGGTTAGAAAAAAATGCGTTAAAGGAAATAAAAAGTTTTATATCGTAAAAATGGGTGGAGAATTTCTCCACCTTTTAATTTTCGTCATATCTTTAAAAATCTTTGCATAAACATATTATCGTATGGAATTAACTTTTTCAGAACTCAAAAAAAGAGACGTAATAAATATTGCAGACGGTAAGTGTTTAGGCAGAATTACCGATATTAAATTCCGTTTTCCGGAAGGTAGGATTGAGGGAATTATAGTGCCGGGAAGAAAAACTTGTTCTCTATTTAACTTTTTTTCTAAAACTACGCTATATATTTCTGAAAAAAACATAATTAGAATTGGTGGCGACGTGATTTTAGTTAACCTTTCTTGCGGTGGCGTTTGTGACCAATTCGTTAACGTTGATAATAAAAAGGGTGAAAAAAACGAAAAATGTTCACCCCCTAAAAAAACTTGCCCTCCGCCATGCCCACCGCCTTGCAATCCTTGTCCGCCCTCTTGCCCGCCTAATAATTTCGGGTTTAACGACGATGGGAATTTCGGGGAAAAAGGCGGTGGATTTAACGAGATTAACTTCGACGACTATTAAAAATTGAAAAAAATTTTAAAACCCCCTTGAAAAAATGCCGTTTGTGTTTTATAATTATTTTAATATATGATGTTTGGCGAACACGGTTCGCAAAAAAACAACAGGGGGATTTACTAATATGGGAAAAATTCAACCAAGCAATATCAGAAATATTGCTATAATAGGACATAGTGGGGAGGGTAAAACCTCGCTCGCAGAGGCTATACTTTTTAACGGTAAGTCAATAGACAGACTTGGCAATACTAACGATAAAAATACCGTTATGGATTACGATAGTGAAGAACTTGCAAGAGGAATATCCATTTCTCTTTCTTGTGCATATACTTTCTGGAACGACGTTAAGATTAATGTTGTTGACGTGCCAGGATTTTTTGATTTCCAAGGCGAATTTGAACAAGCAATGAGAGCAGTTGGCTCTGCCGTTTTAGTTGCAGAGGCTAACGGACAAGTTTCAGTAGGCGCAGAAAAGGCTATTGAACACTGCGTTCGCCGTCATATTCCTCTAATGATTTTCGTTAACGGAATTGATAAGGAAAATTCAAATTACGTTGCAACGGTAGATGCTTTCCGTGAAAAGTATGGAAAGAAAATATCGCCAACTCATCTTCCTATCATTAGAGATGGCAAGATGAAAGGTTACGTTTCAGTGATTTCAGGAAAGGCGTTTGAATTCTCTCCCGGTGGTAGAGAACAGATTGAAGTTCCCGAAAACTTAAAATCAGAACTTGCGTCGCTAAAAGAGGCTTTAACGGAATCTGCTGCGGAAACTTCTGAAGTTCTTCTCGATAAATATCTATCAGAGGGTGAACTTACTAACGACGAAATAGTAGCAGGCGTTAAATACGGTCTTTTAACGGGTGACACTATCCCGATTATGGGTGGTTCTGCAACGCAAAATATGGGCGTTATCAACTTAATGTATGAAATTTGTGATTTACTTCCCTCACCGATAGAAAGAAAGGCGCTTTTAGCAACTGACGATAAGGGAGAAATCCATTCTATTACTTGTGACGAGGCTAAACCTTTCTCTGCTCAAGTATTTAAAACGGTTGCAGACCCATTTGTTGGTAAACTCAATATGCTTAGAGTTTTCACGGGTAGCCTTAAGAGTGGTATGACGGTTTATAACGCAACCACGGGGCAAAAGGAAAGAATTAACTCCGTTTACGTTATGAAAGGCAAAAAACAAGAAGTAGTTGATGAACTCGTTGCAGGGGATATCGGCGCAGTTAATAAACTTGCTTGCACCAACACGGGCGATACCCTTTCCGACGAATCGTTAAGGATTAAATACTATGAAATTCCACTTCCTACACCCGTTTTAACTATGGCTATTTCCGCTGCTAAGAGTGGTGAAGAAGATAAAGTTTTCCAAGGACTTAACCGTCTTGCAGAGGAAGATTTAACCTTTAAAGTGGAAAAGGATAAAGACACGGGTGAACTCGTAATTCGTGGACAAGGTGAAACGCAACTTGACGTGCTTTGTAAGAAATTAAAGGCTAAATTCGGTTGCGAGGCAGTATTAAGAGAACCTAAGATTGCATATAGAGAAACTATTACCTCTTCTTCTCAGGCAGAGGGTAAGCATAAAAAACAATCGGGTGGCGCAGGACAGTTTGGTGTTGTTAACATTAAATTTGAACCAGGTGCAGAAAACGGTGAGTTTGAGTTTGTTAACGAGGTTGTAGGTGGCGCAGTTAGTAAACCGTTTGCTCTCGCTGCTGAAAAAGGCTTAAAAGAGGCTATGCAAAAGGGTGTTTTAGCAGGATATCCTATGACCAACCTTAAATGTACGTTATACGACGGAAAAGAGCATCCCGTTGACAGTAAGGAAGTTGCTTTCGTTTCGGCTGCAAAACTTGCATATGACGAGGGTATTCGCCTTGCATCGCCAACCATTTTAGAACCCGTATACTCTTATAAAATTACCGTTCCCGATAATTACACTGGTGATATTTTAGGGGATATGAATAAGCGTAGAGGTAGAATTTTAGGTATGGAGCCGATAGACGGCAAACAACAAATTCTCGCAGAAGCACCTCTTGGCGAAATGTTAAAATACGCAACTGATCTTCGCAGTATGACGCAGGGTAGGGGAAGTTTTGAGTGCGAATTTGCTCAATACGAAGAAGTTCCCTTTGACGCTCGTAAAAAGATTATTGCCGAAGCAAATAAATAATTTATAAAGGAAAGCTATCGATAATGATACTTACAGTTTGCCCAAACCCGAGTATAGACCGTACTATTGAGGTTGATAGCCTCAACGTAGGTTCGTTAAACAGAATAGATAGTAAGGTGGAAACGTATTCGGGTAAGGCACTAAACGTTGCAATAGGTATTGCAAGGCTCGGTGAGGCTTGCACTACCACTGGTTTTATGTTTGAAAATCACAAACATATGTTTGAGTACACCCTTTCAAAGGAGGGTGTTGAACATAAATTCGTTCTAAATCCCGGTTCTGCAAGAGTTAACTATAAGATTATCGATAAAAGGTCAATGCTAACGGAGATTAATGATAAGGGCGAGGAGATATCAAGGCAAAAACAACTTGAACTCTTAGAAAATATCAAAAAACTTTCCGAGGATATGGAAACGGTTGTAATTTCCGGTAGCTTGCCAAAAGGCGTTTCTCCGTCCTTTTACGGTGAAATGGTTTCCTCCGTGTGGGAGGGCGCTAAGATTATCGTAGATACCGAAAAGGAAAATATGTTAGAGGCGTTAAAGGTGCGTAAAATTTTTATGGCTAAGCCTAACGTTCACGAGCTTGAAGATTTTTCTGGTATCGCCGTAACAAGCAAAAAAGATATGGTAAGGGCATCTAAAAAATATCTTGAATTAGGCGCGGAAAACGTTCTTATCTCTATGGGGGCGGACGGTGCTGTGCTTACAGACGGAGTTGAGAGTTGGTATTGTAAATCAGCGTCGGTTGCCGTAAATTCCACCGTTGGTGCGGGAGATAGTATGCTGTCTGCAATTTGCGTTGCGCTATCAATAGGAGTGCCTAACTCTGAACTTTTAAGGCGTGCGGTTGCCGCAGGAACGGCGGCGGTTACCACCAGTGGTACTAACCTTTTTTATAAGGATAAATACCAAGAAATTTACGCTAAAATTAAGTCTGAACCTATCTTATAATTTAATAAAAAAGCATAAACAGTCTGCCTTTTGCGCAGACTGTTTTTAAATGGAAAAAAGGCAAAGTTTTTTAAATGAGTTGAAAGAAAAACGTATTTTAACGGTCACGGGGTGCTGGGTTTTTTATTTTTTAATGGCGCTACTTCCGTTGCTTTTTCTTTTAATCACTGCGTTTTCCTTTTTTAACGTAGATTTATCTATGGAAATTGCAGGTAGACTTCCCGTGGAATTTAGAGATGCCGTGGAAATTTTAGTAGGCACTGCCTCTAACGTATCAAAGTCGGTTACCGTGTTTTTCGTGGTTACCGTTCTTTTATCATGTTCAACGCTATTAAATCAAATGAGCAAAGACGGTGATTATATTTACGGCACGGAGGGAAAAAGAAAGCGTGGAATTTTTCGCAGATTTTGGGCTTTACTACTTCTTTGCGTTTTGTTTTTGCTTTTTATTGCCTTTGCACTTTGCTTTTCTTTTAGAAACAGTTTACTAATAAGATTTGGAGAGGGGGCGAGAAATACGATAACGGTTTTTTCTTTTACCTTTATTATTGTGTTTGGTTACACGATAATTGCACTGTTAAATAGATTTATAAGCCCAATAAAAATAAAGCCTTTTGCCCTTTTCTTCGGCAGTTTTATTTCCCTTTGCATTATGGTTTTAGGCACGATTTTTCTAATTATATACGTTAGGTTTTTTGGAGAATTTAACGCATTTTACGGAAGTCTTGCAGGAATTTTAGTGTTGTTTTTATGGGCTTTTATATTAATGCTTGCATTATCTTTCGGTTCTTTTTTATGTATGAGGCTTACAGGGAAAGGGAAAAATGAATAGAAAAAGGTCATAAAAGGTCGAAAAAAATCATACGATATATTATCTATTTTTAGGGGGAATATATCGTGAGAGAAGACGTTACCGATAGGGTTTTAGAAGAAGCGGAGTTTATTGCAGAAACGGGCGCAACGGTTAGAGCAACGGCAAAAATATTTTTATCTTCTAAATCAACCATACATAAAGACGTTACTGAAAGGTTAATAAAAATTGATAAAGAACTTTATGATAGGGTGAGAAAAGTTTTAGATAAAAATTTATTAGAGCGTCATATTCGTGGTGGCGAAGCAACTAGGAGAAAATATAAAAAATAAAAAAGGAGGAGCAAAATTTTGCTCCACCTTTTTAACGCTTGACAAAAGTGTTTAGAATAACGTATAATAAAATTGCAAATACCTAAACTGAAAGGTTCGCCTGACGGGGAAGGGATGAATTTATGGAATTATTAAGGCACAAGGTGTCTTATTAAACACGTTCGTCCCTCTACCCTCGGTGGAGGGACTTTCATTTTAGAAAAGGTAAAAGGAGAAAAATTATGAAAAGACTTTTAACTATACTATTAACCGTTATGCTTTGCCTTTTTTCTATTTTTGGCGTTGCTTGCTCTGAGCCTAAAAAGGATAAAATTAACGTAAAATATTATGCAAATCCCGCAGATATAGTTAAAATTTTCGGCGAGGGAGAAACGATAGGTCTTATTCCAGAGCCTGCGGCAACCAATTTAACTAAAAAAATTCAAAAACAAGGTGGCAGTATTTATCGCCTTGATTTACAAGAACTATACGACGCTAAAGAAAAGGCTTATCCACAAGCCGTTTTAATGGTTAAAAAGAGCGTTTTAGGGGCTAATCCAAGTATAGTACAAGTGCTTGAAGAAAAAATAAGTGAATGCGTTTCTTGGGTTAAAACTAATGCAAGTGAAGCAGTAGAGGCGATAGGCAAAAGAGGCGTAACAACTTTAACTGCAAACACGCTTACTCCTGACGTTGTTGATGCTTGTAAAATTTACTGGCAAAGCGCAGAAAACGCTAAAACCTCAGTTAAAAACTACGTTAACGGTATAATTGAAATAGACGCAACTAAAGCATCAAACGTTGACGATGATTTTTTCTACACTAATTCAAGTTTAAGTGGTGAGAAAGAAGAATACCTATTCGTAATGCCAGACGGCGCTCCTGCCGTGGCAACGGCTAAACTTATGGCTGATAGCGATAATTTATCCACCGGCAAAACGGTTGATTATAACGTGGTTGTTCCCGATATGATTAGAGCGCATTTAACGGCTGGTACGGCAGACTTTATACTTGCGCCTGTTAACCTTGCAAGTAAATTTTATAAAACTCACGATGCGTCTGACCATTACGTTATGGTTTCAGTAGTAACGCACGGAAACTTTTATATAATGAGCACGGAAGAACTTTCCCTTAGTGATATTTGTGGTAAACAAATTGCCGTTCCAATGATGGGCGCAGTTCCCGATTGGACGCTACAAATGGTATTAAAAAAACACGGACTTTCTTTTGCCGTGGCTGAGTAATGAAAAAATATGATAAAATCTTAAACTTAATATTGCCTATTATAACGGTAATTTGTATTCTATTAGTTTGGGCGTTTGGCGCTTATCTTACTGATAACGAATACCTTTTGCCCTCGGTTGGCAAAACCTTAAAGGAGTTTTTTAATCTGTTTCAAAACGGCAAATTTTATTCTGCCTTAGCATTTACCTTGCTTAGAAGTTTTATTGCCTTTGCGTTTTCCTTCTTTATTGCATCAATCTTTGCTTTTTTTGCAAGTAAAAGTAAAAATTTTGAAAGGTTAATTCTCCCTTTAATAAGCATGATAAGGTCTTTGCCGACGTTAGCAATCGTGCTATTATTACTTATATGGACGAATAATCAAGTTGCTCCGATACTCGTAACTTCACTCGTGGTTATGCCCACTACTTACACGCATATAAAGAGTGCGATAGATTCTATCGATAGAAATTCCGTTGAGGCAGGTATGGTAGACGGGGCGAATAAAGGAAAAACGTTTTTTAAGATAGAATTGCCCCAAATTGCCCCTGCAATTTATAGCGCAATAGGGGGAGGGCTTTCGCTAAACCTTAAACTTATGGTGGCGGCAGAGGTTATGAGTGTAACTATAAAATCACTTGGAACAATGCTAAATATTGCTAACTATAACGCTGAAATTGCAAAAATGCTTGCCTTAGTTTTGGTCGTACTTATATTAGGTTTAATTTTAGAGGGAATTTTTAGTTATATCTCCAAAAAAACGGGAGAGTGGAAATAATTTTAGCCACGAAAGTTCCGTGGCTAAAAATTAAATCTTTACTATATTATAATCATTATCGAGCAGGGTGAAATCAACGCCTTGCTCTTTATTTGTTATAAGGAATTTTCGTCCGTTTTTTGAGTATACTGCGTATATAGATGCACTTGTTTCTCTTGTTAAAATTTTATTTGCAAATTGAGTAAGTTCATTATCATATAAACTTTCTTCGTTAAAATTGCAGTTGCAAAGCGCAGTAGTCATAGCGTCTAAAAACGCACCGTCATCACCTAAAATAGTAACGGATATTACGCCCGTTGAATAGGGATATCCCGTTTTAGAATCTATAATATGAGAGTATCTCACGCCCTCGTATTCATAATACTTTTCGTAATCTCCACTCGTGGAAACGGAAAGATTTTTAAGGTTTTTAGTGTTTAGTTCAAGCAAGATTTCCGTGTTTTTTTCGGGATGACGGATGGAAAGTTTTTCCACTTCCATTAAACACATACTGCTCGAACCAAAACTAACGTACCCTTTATCATATCCAGAGAGTGAAAGAATTTCTAAAACTCTATCCGTTGCGTAACCTTTTAGCATACCCCCAAGGTCAAACTGACAATTTATATCGTGCTTTTTTATAACGCTCTCATTTAACGTTATCTTATCAAAATCTAAAACTCCACTGTTTATAATTTGCGAAATTTCCGTTGCGGTAGGGGGTGAAAATTGTTCATTAACAACCTCCGTGTCTTTGGTAAAGTGCCATAGTTTACTTAAAGGGTATACTGCGGGGTTAAACTTGCCGTTTGAAAAGGAATAATATTCTTTTGCTAAGAAAAAAACTTCCACGCCTCTATCTGAAAGAGTGTAATTAAGGGAAGAATTTATTTTTGAAAGTGCAGAGTTTTTATCATTTACTGAAAACTCTTCTTCTAAACTTTTAAGTTCTTCTTTTATTTTATCGGTAACGTCGTTAGTTAGCGTTTTACCGTGAACTTCAACGTACATTGTAGAGCCAAAAGCCGTAAAAATGAAAGAATCACTTGTAGTTGCACAACCAAAAAAAGCCGATAGAGTTAATAATATTAAAATAAATGAAAGTATCAAAGAGATTT
>JAZSDD010000068.1:0-4520 GCA_045530945.1 Christensenellaceae bacterium | reverse complement strand
TTAGAAAAAAGTGAAGTTGATTTTTCGCCTAACGCCTTATAATACACGCACCCCGTTTTAAGAACACTACCAGATATAATTTCACTATCAATCGACACTTCAACAGGTATACTTTCCCCCGTTATAGCCGATTTATCGACAGAACCAACCCCGTCTACAACAACTCCGTCAAAGGAAGCAAAATCACCAACTCTTAAAATTATCACGTCGCCACTTTTAACGTCGTCAACGCTAACCGTCTTTTCTTCTCCGTTTACTAAAATAGACACAGTGTCTGGAATCATTGAAGAAAGTTTTTCAATTTCTCTGCCCGTTTTCTTCTTCGACGTCTCTTCAAGCCATTTTCCAAGCGTTACAAGAGTTAAAACCATTGCCGACGACTCAAAGAACATATGAGTATGTTTACCACCCAAAAAGACGGTTATCGCCGTTATTACGCTATAAACAAGCGCAGACGCAGAACCGATAAATATAAGAGTATCCATATTAGGTGAACGAGATATTATTGCTTTTATTCCACCAATATAGAACTTAAAGTTTATTATTATAATAATAACGGATAGTATAAACTGAATTGGAAGATTTATCTTATAATTTGGAACGGGAAGATTTACCATTTTTCCCATAGCAAAATATAATAGCGGAAATAAAAAAACTAAGGACAATATAAAACGAGTTTTTAATTTATTAACCGTTCCATCGTCTTTACTAATCGTATACTCAGTTGCAAAATAGCCTAATTTTTTAACGATAGCGCAAATTTCTTGAAAAGAAATAACCTTTTCATCAAAATCCACCGTCATACATTTAGCCATTAAAGAAACCTTGCAATCACTTATGCCCTTTGTATTATTTAATTTTTTTTCAATAGACAGTGAACACGCCGAACACGACATCCCTGTAACGGAAAATTTCTTTATCATAAAAATCCTTTTATTGTTATTACGATTAACGCTCTAATTATTTTAACACACCAAAAATATAAATTCAAGTTTAATTTGCCATATAGTAAAAGTTTAACCCCCGCAAATTTTGCGAGGATTAAACTATAAAATATTTAGATTAATGAGATTGTTCTCCGTCTGATTTGTTATTTTTTTGCAAAGAGCATCCCTTGCAATTCGCACAGTCGCAACCGCAAGAGGTTTTACCCTTCTTTTTATTTATTATTGAAGAGGCAATAACGCCACCAACAATTAAAACACAAGCAATAATAACTACAATTTCAATAAATTCCATACTAATTCTCTTTACTTTGTTTTTTTAGATTAACCGTCCTTATAATGAATAAGGCAAGCGCAAAAAGTACTGCGTAAATAAACACCGTCCACCAATATGTACCAATTAGGAAAGTTGCCGAAGAAACTATATATGAAACTACAATCCAGAACAAAAGGGTAAATTTAAAGGTCTTTTTATTAGGCATTTCCCCCTTTGCAGCAGCAACGGCGGCAAAACATGGAATAGTAGTCATATTAAACGCTATAAAGGAAATCAAAGCAGGGAGAGTTATTGCCGTGTTTTGAATCATTATTCCAACTGCTCCTACGCCACCATCCGTTTCAACGTCAACGATAGTTCCAATAAGACAAGCGGCAAGCGTTCCAAGAGTTGAAACTACGTTTTCTTTTGCAATAAGTCCGGTAATTGCAGCAACTGCAAACACCCAACCCATTCCACCAAGTTGCGAACCGAAACCAAGTGGAGTAAATAACGGCTGGATTAATTGACCAACTCCCGCCAAAATACTTTCGTGCATTAACTCGTCAGGCAAGAATTTCCAAGAGAAATTAAAGTGGCTAATAACCCAAATTACTATGGTTGATGCAAGAATAATGGTAAAGGCTTTTTCAATAAAGTGTTTAGCCTTATCCCATAAAAGCATCATTAAACTCTTAAACTGTGGCGCTCTATACGGAGGAAGTTCCATAATAAAGGGTGGAATATCTCCCTTTAGAGAGGTTTTCCTCATTAAAATTACTGAAATTAAAGCTGTTGCCATTCCAATAACGTACATACCGTAGGTAATAAAGTCAACGTTACCAACCCCGAAAGATGCAACGATTGCGCCTGCAACGGCAGTTAAAATAGGAAGTTTTGCACCACAACTGAAGAAAGGTATTACCCTAACAGTTGCAATTTTTTCCTTTTCGTCTGCCAACGTTCTCGTGTTAATCATTGCGGGAACTGAGCAACCAAAGCCCATTATCATAGGTAAAAACGCTCTACCAGATAAACCGAATTTTCTTAACGCCCTATCAAGAATAAATGCAATTCTTGCCATATATCCACTGTCTTCAAGTATAGAAAAGAACAAGAATAACACTAAAATTTGTGGTAAAAATCCAAGTACTGCAAAAATACCACCCAACACACCGTCACAAATCAAGCCCGAAACCCACTCGGGAGCAGTAGATAGTAACGATGCAATAACGCTGGAAATTGCGCCCGTTAGCGTTTCCATAAGCCCCATTAGGATAACACCGGGAGAATTAATACCTCCCGCACCTAACAAGCCTTCAAACGCCGTTCCCTCAAAGGAAACCCATTCCTCGGGAAGAAGTCCACCAAGGAAGAATAAGTTTTCAGAAAAAGTAAGATGGAAAATCAAAAATAATATTCCTAAAAATATAGGTATACCCCAAATTTTATGAGTTAAAACTTTATCAACTTTATCTGATGGAGTAACTACAAATTTTTCTTCGTTTTTTCTTTTTAACGCAGGTGAAAAATACTTTGTAATATATTTATATCTCGCATCTGCAACGAGCGCCTCGAAATCGTCACCAAACAACTCATCTTTATGCGACGACTTAAACGCCTCAACCATATTAACAGTTTGTTTATGCATTAAAACTTCAATATCGTCAAGCTCGGCAAGTTTAACTGCATGGAAGGTTGGATTTAAAACCCCTTGACCTTCAAGCGCAATTTTAATGTCACTGATTAAATGCTTTAAGGCGGAATCTTCTATTACCGTTCTACCCACTCTACCCTTAGAACAAGCGTCGTGAGCACGTGTCATCAATTTATCAAGCCCCTCGCCTTTTAGTGCAGAAATTTTAACGACTGGTACTCCAAGCCTTTTTTCAAGTTCCTTTTCGTCAATATGATCACCACGTTTTTCAACTTCGTCCATCATATTTAGCGCTAAAACCATAGGCACGTCAATTTCTAAAATTTGTGTGGTTAAATAAAGATTTCTCTCTAAATTAGTTGCGTCTATAATATTTATAACGCAATCTGGCTTTTCGTCAAGTATGTAATTTCTCGCAATAACTTCCTCAGGAGTATATGGAGAAAGCGAATAAATACCAGGTAGGTCGATAATTGCGATAGGCTCGGATAGTTTTCTATAAACACCTTCTCTTTTATCTACCGTAACACCCGGCCAGTTACCAACGTGAGCAGTTGCCCCCGTTAATCCGTTAAATAAGGTGGTTTTACCACTGTTCGGATTTCCCGCTAAAGCAAACCTATGCATATTAATTAACCTCCAACGTTATACAAGCAGCCTCGTTATTACGAAGTGACAACTCGTAACTTCTAACAGTAACCTCAATAGGATCACCAAGCGGTGCTTTTTTTCTCAAATAAATTTCAGCACCATTAGTTATACCCATATCGTATAAGCGACGTTTAATCTTTCTCTCGCCACTAACTGACACAACCTTTCCACTCTCGCCAATCTTGAATTTATCAAGTGTTTTTACCATAGCCTCTCCTTGTTAAATGTGAAATTTGTTTCATATTTTTCCATACTATATTACCATTTATATGCAACTCTGTCAAGTAAAATGTGAAACTTTTTTCATATTTTTAGAAAAAAATTTTCCCCCTTGCCTTTTTTATAAAACTGTTATATAATGTTTATATGAAAGTTGAAAAAAGAGAACCAAAACAAGAAAGGTCAATAGAGAAAAAAAATAAAATCATACTTGCAAGTTACGAACTTTTCTCAGAAGTAGGCTATTATGGAACTAATACTGCCGAGATTGCAAAAAAAGCAGGTGTTTCGACGGGAATAGTTTACGGATATTTTAAGGATAAAAGGGATATTTTAATTTCCGTTTTAGACATTTATATCAAAAAAGCCTTTGCGCCCATATTTGATATGATTGATAAACTTTCCGCCCCCGTAGATATTGAAGTTTTCGTGACCAAGTTTATTGATTTAATAATAAAATCACATAAAAACGATGCAAAAATGCACGAGGCTCTTCATTCCCTCACCTCTACTGACGAGGCGGTAAACAACGAATTTATACGCATAGAAGACGATTTGACCGTTAAACTTACCGAAAAACTTTTTCTCCTTGGTTGGAACTTACTAAACGCAACGGAAAAGGTACATTTAGCACTTGATATAGTGCAAAGTTTTGCACACGAATCGGTGTTTGATAAACACGACTATATTGATTATGCGGTAATGAAAAATTTAGTAAAAGAAATTTTAGTAGATTTGTTTAAAAATTAAAATATATAAAAATACGCCACGCTAATTATTAGCGTGGCGTTAT
>JAZSDD010000037.1:0-6955 GCA_045530945.1 Christensenellaceae bacterium | reverse complement strand
CACCCTGCAAGAGATATGCAAGACACTTTCTATTTTACGGAAAATATCCTACTTAGACCTCACACTTCACCTGGACAAGTTAGAACGATGGAGAAAAAGCAACCTCCTATAAAAATACTTAGTCCCGGTAGAGTTTATAGGGCAGACGACGATGCTTCGCACTCTCCAATGTTCCATCAAATAGAGGGGTTAGTAGTTGACAAGGGCGTTTCTCTTTGCGACCTTAAAGGGTTATTAGACGAGTTTGTTAAGGTTATTTTTGACGAAGAAACAAAAACTCGTTTCCGTCCGTCATACTTCCCGTTTACTGAGCCAAGCGTTGAGGTAGATGTAACGTGCTGTAAATGTCACGGCAAAGGTTGTAGCCTTTGTAAAGGCACGGGTTGGATTGAAATTCTCGGCGCAGGCGTTGTAAATAAAAAGGTATTAGAAACGAGTGGAATTGATTCTAACGTATATTCTGGTCTTGCATTTGGTCTTGGTATAGAGAGAATCACAATGATAAAATACGGTATTTCAGATATTAGAACCTTATTTGAAAATAACGTTAAATTCTTAGAACAGTTTAATAGGAGATAATAATTATGAAATTACCTTTATCTTGGCTTAAAGATTACGTTGATATTGACGTTTCAGTAAAAGAACTTGAAGCAAAACTTTTTTCTTGTGGTTTTGAAGTAGAAGAGACCGTTTATTTTGGAAATAAGATTGATAAAATCGTTACTGCTAAAATTTTAGAGATAGAAAAGCATCCAAACGCTGATAAACTTTCAGTTACTCAAATTGATGCTGGAAAATACGGAAAATTACAAATTATAACCGCCGCAACCAATATTTTCGTTGGAGCAGTAGTTCCCGTTGCTCTTGACGGTGCAACGCTTTTTAACGGAGAACGTATTTTTAACGGTGAATTAAGAGGTTTGCCGTCCTTTGGTATGTTTTGTAGTGGAGAAGAGTTAGGTATTAACGACGATTGGTACGAGGGTGCGTCTGTTAACGGCATTTTAATACTTGACGAAAAGTTCCCCTTAGGTGAAGAGGTTAAAAATCTTTTAGAGATTGAGGACGTTATTTTTGATATAAACGTTACTGCAAACCGTCCAGACTGTCAGTCTATTTTAGGGCTTGCGAGGGAAGTTTCTGCCGTCTTAGGAAAACCTTTTAAGATGCCAGACGTTACTTATACTGTTAGTAAAGACGTTTCAACTATAAACACCGTTAAAGTAAATAACTATGCATATGATTTATGCTCGAGATATAAAGCACGTTTAGTTAAAGACGTTGTTATAAAAGAATCTCCAAGATGGCTTAAAAGAAGATTGTTTTCTATGGGACTACGTTCTATAAGTAACGTTGTTGATATTACCAACTTTGTTTTATTGGAAATGGGACAACCTATGCACGCTTTTGATTTAAGCGATTTAGAAGGTGGGGAGATTAACGTTCGTAGAGCAACTAACGGTGAAAAAATTACCACACTTGATGAAAAAGAATTTTCATTAACTACTGATAACTTAGTTATTGCAGACGCTGTTAAACCGGTTGCGCTTGCAGGTGTTATGGGTGGACTTAATAGTGAAATTAAACCAAGTACTCGTGACGTTGTTTTTGAGTGTGCAAGATTTGCTCGTGACAACGTGAGAAAAACTTCAAGAGCATTAGGTCAAAAGAGCGATTCTTCATCAAGATACGAAAAGGGCGTTGATTTTTATTCGGTTGAGTACGGTCTAAAAAGAGCGTTACATTTAATCGACCAACTTGATTGTGGAAAAATTGCAAGTGATGAATACGATCTAACTAATACCGAAATTAAAGAAAGCGTTATTAAAACCACCATTTCTAAAATTAACGGCGTTTTAGGTATTGACGTTCCTGCAAATACAATTAAAGATATTTTAGAAAGATTGTATTTTGGCGTTAAACTTTCTAATGATGATATTGAAATCACCGTTCCACTATTTAGAGAGGATATGGAAAGTTATCCAGACGTTGCTGAAGAAATTATTAGAGAATACGGTTATGATAATATAACTTCAACACTTTTAAAAACCTCTTCAATAACCAACGGTGGAAGAAATGAGGAACAACAAAAAATAGAAGATTTTAAATCTTATCTTACTGGTATTGGTTTTAACGAAGCAATCACTTATTCTTTCGTTCCTGAAAGCGACTATGCTAAATTTGGTATTAAAGTTGACAAAAACGTTAAACCAATTAAAATTCTCAATCCTATAAGTGAAGATTTAGCCGTTATGCGTACCACGCTTTTACCATCAATAATAAAAGCAGTTGCAAATAACGTTAACAGAAAGAATTATAACGGTAGACTTTTTGAACTTGCCAAGGTTTATAATACGAGTGAGCAAGTTTTATCGAAACTTCCTGTTGAAAAGGCTGTTTTATCTATTGCAACCTTTGGTGAAAATGAAGATTATTACACCATTAAGGGGGTATACGAGGGCATTTTTGACACTTTCTTTTACGGCGCTAACGTTGAGTATAAAAAATGCAACGAAAAATTTATGCACCCAACGAGATCTGCAGAAGTTTATATGAACGGAGTTAAGGCTGGATACTTTGGTCAAATGAACCCCGTTTTAATGAGTGAACTTGACGTGGATAAACCCGTTTTTGCAGGTGAATTGTTTTATGACGAAATTAAAGAATTGTTTGCCGATAAAATCGTGTTTAAACCCATTTCAAAGTATCCTATTATTGAAAGAGATATTGCCGTTTTGGTTGATGATTGCGTAGAATATGCAGACTTAATTAATGCGATAAAGAGTGCTGGAGGAGAGTACCTTGAAAGCGTTAAACTCTTTGACTTCTATAAAGGTGATAGAATTGCCGAAAATAAAAAGAGTATGGCGTTTAATTTGGTGTTTGTTTCCTTAGAGCGCACGTTGAACGTTGAAGAAGTTGACGATGCAATTAAAAATATTTTAGAAAGTCTTAAAAACTCAACGGGGGCAGAACTCAGATAATGTTTTCATTAAAGGCGTTAAAATCACTTGAATTTGATAAAATTACTGAACAAATAAGTAATTTTGCCGTTCTTGAAAGGACGAAGGATTTAATTAAAAATCTTTCGCCCTCGTCTTTATTTGTAAACGTTTTAGATTTGCTTGATAAAACGGAGGAGGCTTATAAACTTTTATACCATTATAACGTTAGTAAAGTTTATTATTTTTCAAACGTATTTTCCGAACTTTCACGAGTTGATAAGGGAGGCGTTTTAAATAACGCCGAAATATTGCGTGTTGCCGAGAACTTGAAAAGTGCTAGAATTTTAAAAACTGCTATTTCTCAGGTAAGCGCAGAAAATATAGTTAAATTAAGAGAAATTGCCTCTTTAATTTACACAAATTTAGAGTTTGAAAAGGAAATTTATTCTAAAATAATTTCTGATGAAGAGATTAGCGATCACGCATCCGATAGGCTTTATTCTATTAGAAAAAGCATTAGGGATATTAACGCTAAAATTAGAGATAAATTAAACTCTTATATGAGGGGTAATTCTTCTAAATTTTTGCAAGATTCCGTCGTTACGATGAGGGAAAATAGATACGTTATTCCCGTTAAAAGCGAGTATAGAAGTCAAATTAAAGGTTTTATTCACGATCAGTCGTCATCCGGATCAACGGTGTTTATTGAACCTGAGTACGTTATTGAATTAAATAACGACTTAAAAAAGGCTAAGTTTGACGAGGCTCAAGAAATCCATAGAATATTAGCCGATTTATCGCAAAAAATTTCTTTTATGACGGATGCATTACGTTATAACGAAAAAAACATTTCCGATATAGATTCCTTTTTTGCAAGGGCAGAATATGCTTTTAAAACAAAATCAGTACGTCCTTTATTAAACGAAGATGGTGTGGTTGATATTATTTGTGGTAGACACCCTTTAATTTCAAGTGAAAAAGTCGTACCCGTTACTCTTAATCTTGGGAAAGATTATAATTTCTTGCTTGTTACAGGCCCAAATACGGGTGGTAAAACGGTAACCTTAAAAATGGTGGGTTTATTTTCCGTTATGGCAATGTGTGGGATATTCGTGCCGGCAACGGACGGAACTATATTATCAACTTTTAACGGTGTATATACTGATATTGGTGATGAGCAAAGTATTGAACAAGACTTATCGACCTTTTCATCTCACGTTAGAAATCTTATATCCATTATGGATAATATTGACGATAAAAGTTTAGTACTCTTAGATGAAATCGGTGCAGGCACAGATCCCGAAGAGGGCAGTGCGTTGGCACTTGCTATCATCAAAAAATTTCTATCAAAACGTTGTTTTGGCATAATAACGACACACTATTCAAAATTAAAAGAATTTGCAATGGACGACGATAGAATTATAAACGCCTCAATGGAGTTTAATTCGGAAACGTTAAAACCTCTTTATAAAATTAATATTGGCATACCAGGCAGTTCAAACGCTATTGAAATTGCAAAAACTTTAGGGCTTGATTCCTCAATAATAAACGAGGCAATGGGCTATTTAACAAATGAAAAAATTGGCTTTGAAAAGGTTCTAAAAAAGGCGGAAGAAAGTAGGTGTGAGGCAGAAAAACTTTCATCTGAGTTAAATAGACTAAAACAAGAAAAAGAAGTTGAACTAAATAAAATTAAAGAAGAAAAGGAAAAAATTGCCGAAAAAAGAGAAAAAATTTATAATTCCGCTAAACAAGAAACTAAACGAATAGTTGCCGATAAACTCGTAGAGGCAGAAGAAATAATTGATGAAATTAAAAGTATTTTAAAAAAAGTCGGTTTAGAAAGTAAAGAGGCTTTTCGTGCGTCTGAACTTAAAAACCGTTTGAAAAATAGTAGATATTTAGAGCCTGATACAGACGAGCCTTACGAGATGGTTAAAGTTAAGGTTGATGCTATTAAAAAGGGTGTTTCCGTTTACGTTAAGTCGCTAGGCGCTAATGCTATTATTCAATCGTTAAAGAGTAATAAAAAAGAGGTTGAAGTTTTAATCGGGGATATAAAAACCGTTGTTAAAGTAGACGATCTTTATAATGCTAATAAAATTAATAATCCTCAAAAAGTTGTGGTTACGAGAAAGGTTAATTCTTTTATTCTTAAACCGGAAATTAATATCGTTGGCAAAAGAACGTTAGAGGGTGTTGAAGAGGTTAGGAATTTTATTGATAACGCAGTCGTTTGTAATCTTGAAGAGGTTAAAATTATTCACGGAATTGGTGAAGGTAAATTGCTTAAAGCCGTTAGAGAGTATCTAAAGTCTGATAAAAACGTTTTAGAATTTAGAGCTGGTAAATACGGTGAGGGTGAAAACGGTGTAACAATCGTTAAGTTAAAATAGGTGGTGTATGAGAGACGTTTTTCATGAAGAAACGGTGGAAATTGTTGACCGTGCTAAGGCAAAAAGAAAATATGATTTATTTAATATTTTAAATAAAATTTCTTACTTTTGCGCTGTGATTTGGGCGATAATTGCAACATTTTTCCCCATAGGAGATCTTTTCTTTTGGATTTTTGGTATTTTACCAATTGTTATATTTATCGTTGGTGGAATTATGCTTGGAAAGGCGAGAGATTCGTTTTACGTTGAATATGATTATAGATTTTTGTCTGGGGAAGTTGTTATTTCAAAGGTAATTAATGCAAAAAAACGTCAAAAAGGTTTTAAGTTTAGATGCATTGATCTTGAAAGATTTGGCGTTTATAATAGTGAAACTTATAAAAAATATGAAAAAATGCCAAACGTTATTAAAAGTAATATGACGAGCAACGTTTATCCGGAAAAAAACAAGAACTTTTTCTTTGTTGTATTTACTGATAAAGATAAAAAACGTTTGCTAATTATAGAATGCACTAATAAATTGATTTCATATATGATGTCATATTGCAACAAGTTTGTTTTTGATGAGGAACTTAAAAATCTATGATTTATTTGGACAATGCGGCAACTACAAAGCCCGATTTAAAATGCTTAGCGCTTGCAGAAAAATTTAATAGTGAAAAATACTTTAATCCCTCTGCATTATACAGAGAGGGGCTTGATAATTCCAAGGAAATTAGAAAAGCAAAAGACGTTATATTAAAAAGTCTTTCGGCAACTTCTGATTACGAGTGTGTTTTTACTTCTTGTGGAACGGAAAGTGATAATCAAGCAGTATTTTGCACAGTTAAAAAAGGAGTTTTCGTTACCGATAAAGGAGAACATTCTGCAATATATAAAAGCTTTTTAGAACAAAAAAATAGAGGTAATCTCGTTCATTTTATTGACCTTAAGGGTGATGGCTCGGTTAATATGGATATGCTCTATAATTTTGTTAAAGAAAATAGGGTTGATTTTGTTTCAATTATTCACGTTAACAACGAAACGGGTGCAATAAACGATATAAATGAAATTGCAAAAAATCTCAAATCAATTAATCCAAAACTTATTTTTCATGCAGATGGAGTGCAAGCATTTGGTAAAATTCCTTATTCGTTATCAAAGGATATAGATTTATATTCAATAAGCGCACATAAAATAAATGCATTAAAAGGCGTTGGTGCTTTAATTAGAAAGAAAAAAATTAATCTTTCTCCACTGATTTTTGGTGGTGGTCAAGAAAATGATTTGCGAAGTGGAACGGAAAATGTTTTTGGAATTAAGGTTTTCGAATATGCAACCACAAAGCATTATTCAAAGTTAAAAGATAATTATAATTACGTTAAATCATTAAAAGAAGAGTTTGTTTATGGGCTTAACAAAAAATTTTTTAAGATAATTTCAGGAGAAAATTCAAGTCCTTATATATTAACAGTATCTGCTATTGGACTTCGTGGTGAAGTTTTAATGCATTTGCTTGAAAACGAGGGGGTAATAGTTGGTAATGGTTCTGCTTGCTCGTCTAAAAATAGGTTTAGTAGAGTTATAGAGGCGTGTGGATATGATAATAAAGTTTTAGATAAGTCGGAGGCCAAG
>JAZSDD010000057.1:0-43965 GCA_045530945.1 Christensenellaceae bacterium | reverse complement strand
CATCACAAAAGATACTTGTAGGGTTGATTTAACTAAAATAAAAGGAAAAAACGTTGTCTTAGTTGATGATATTTATACTGAAGGGGATAACGTAATTGAAGATTGTATTCAATATCTATTTGAGTTAGGTGCAAAAAGTGTTATACTATACGTAACGGCAAAAACAAGGTAAAGATTATGAACTCAAATATTTCATTAAAACTTTACAATTTAATAAAAATGGATGTTATAAAAACTAACGCTCAATTTTGGAAATCGTTTTATAATGAAGATTATATAAACTCTTTTCCTTGCTATTTACAAGCCGTAGAGCAAGAACTTAAAGATAAAGGTATAAACGTCATCTGTGTTTTTGATGAAAACTTCCCTAGCGTAAACGTTAAACTTAAAGATAGTGAAAAGCCGTTTTTCTTTGCATATAGAGGTGATATAACGCTACTTAATAACGTAGATAAAAACGCTGCAGTTATAGGCGTTTTAACGCCAACTAACGAAATAGTAGAAAGAGAAGAAAAAGTTGTAAAAAGTTTAGCTGAAAAAGGTTACAATATAGTAAGTGGGCTTGCAAAAGGTTGCGATACTGTTGCACATAGCGAAAGCGTTAAAAACAATGCAAAAACTATCGCTTTTCTTCCGTCAACAATAGAAAATGTTTATCCAAAAGAAAATATCGGTTTAGCAAATGAAATTATTAAGAACGACGGACTTATAATAACCGAATATGTAAACGAGTCTAAAAACAAATACGAAAGCGTTAAAAGATATATTGAAAGGGATAGATTGCAAGCGTTATATTCTAAAGCAGTTGTTTTAATTTCAAGTTTTAGAAAAGGCGAAGGCGATAGTGGTTCTCGCCACGCTTTTGAAAAGGCAAAACAATACGGCAAAAAAAGGCTCGTTATGTATAGAGAAACAGACGCAAACGAATTAATTTTCGGCCTAAATAAAGACTACGTTATGCAAGGTGAAAAAGTCGTATCGCAAAAAGAAATTGAGGCATTATAATTGGTTTACGTTGTAGATTTAGATGATACGTTGGTTTTAACTAAAAACCTAAATAACGATGCCTACAATTTTGCTTTAGAACAAAACGGACAAAAAAGAATTAGAACGGCAAAAAGACTAACAAGAGAGAATTTAAATGCTTCGCCCAACAAAAAATTAATAACCGACAAACAAAACTATTTTACTCAAAAGTGGCTTAAATATAGAGTTGTAGTTAACCAAGAGATATTAAGTTTATTAAAGAAACAAGAACGCAAAAATTGTTATTTGTGGACAAGTGCAGATAAAAACCGTGCAGAATATATATTAAAAGAACTTGACCTGTATAAATACTTTAATAAAGTTATTTACGATGACAAAAAAGACTTAAATAGTTCATTAAAAAGATTAAAAGACATTACCAAAAGTAACGTCTTTTTAATTTTCGAAGATAATGAAAAGTTTTTCAAAAAATTAATACTCGGTCAAAGAGTAAAAAACGATAAGTTTAAGGTTAAAAAATATTATATTAAAGCAAACGATTTTATAACTTAATAATAAACCCAAAGCCGTTTTTGAAGATAGCGAAAGCGTTCGGATAATTAACGTTAGGCTCACCAAAAATAAATATCCACCAGCACAGCTGGTGGTTTTTCTTTTTCGGGCAATTAGCCCTAAACTATTCTGGCTTACGCACAAGTGCGTATTTAAACGACCTGCCAGTCCTGCACCTTTTACTTGCTACCCGTATACGGGTCTTTTGGGTCAAATATACTTAACTGGTCTGCTTGTTTGTCTTGTTCTAATTGATTTTTAATATACTCTTTGATTGCTTTCGTGTCTTTTCCCGATGTATCTACGTAAAAATCCCCTGCACCAAAATTCGCGATTTCGGTATGCAAATTTTAAGTTGCCGTATTTTTGAAATATCATTAGACTACTTTTTCCTTTTAGATACCCCATAAACCCCGAAACGCTAATTTTGGGTGGTATTGATAAAAGTAAATGTATGTGGTCGGGACATACTTCACCTTCTATTATTTCTATTCCTTTCCATTTACATAGCGTTCGTAGTATATCCCTTATATCTTGCCTTTTGTCCTCGAAAAATACTTTTCGCCTATATTTTGGCGCAAATACTATGTGATACTTGCAATTCCATTTCGTATGTGCTAAACTATTTCCAGTGAAAACTTCTTTTTTCATAAATCCTCCGTTTGTTTTATTCGTTGCAACTGGCAGGTCGCAACTTTTATTATACACAAACGGAGGATTTTTCTCAACGGTAAACCTTTACTGGACCCCCAGACTATCTGGGGGTTTATTGTTTACACAAAGAGAAACACACTCAAACGAGTGTGTTTTTTAGTTTCTTGACTTGCCGGTTCTTTTGAAATAAGTTGCGTCCCCTTCTTTTGGCCAAAGAGAAGTAACTTCCGTTGTAAAAGTTGGCGCATAGTCATAATCTTGGCAGAGTTTTAATCCTCCACAGTCGCTGTTTCTATAATGTTTGCAGTTTTCACAAGATTTTGTTTCAGAAAAAATTTTTGTCTCTGTTTTAGTCTTTGTTTTAATATTAGTTTCTTGCTCTTTGGGTTCACTAAGGAGTTGATGATATTGATACAACCACTTGGAAACGTATTTAAGGCAAGTTCTGATTTTATCTTCTGTAACTATATCCGTCATATTAACTTGTAGGTCGTTTAGCGGATTTATGCCGTCGGAAAGTTTATCAATATATTTTTTTGCGTGTAAAATCAAATCTTTTTCGGTATACATAGATATCTCCTATTAATTTTATTTTATCACGATCACACTTATTTGTAAAGAGTGTGTTTTTTGATTGTGGGTGGATAAAAACGTTTAGGCTTGTATTTTTGTTGTACAAAAATTTATTGACACCGTTAGGGATAGAGGGTATAATGTAGAATAAAAGAAGTTAAAATTTTTATTATACACGAGGCTGGTGGGTTTAGACCTAATAGGAGTATAAAAAATGAAGAAAATATGTTTCAAAGCTTTAGCGACCGTTTTGTCGATGCTGTTTATTTTACCCGTTTGCCTGTACGGGTGCGAAAAAGAGCACGTTCACGCTTACGACCAAAAAGTTGTAACGAGCAAATATCTTGCAACTCCTTCTGACTGTACAAAAAAAGCAACTTGTTATTATTCTTGCAAATGTGGAGAAAAGGGCAAGGAAACGTTTGAGTACGGAGAAAAAAGGACGCATAAACGTGACAGATATAGCGTTTGTCTAACTTGTGGAAGTGTTAGCACTGACATGACTAAGGACATTGTGGAGCTTGGCATACCCACCTTAGTAGACTATTCCGAGAAAGACACGAGAAATTGTGGTTGGGATACTTATTATTATAACGGAAGGATTTATCGTGGTTGTGGAGACTATGATAAAAACGGAAGCGCGGTGGGAATATGGTCGTACGACGTAAAAGATATGAGGTGGAGAAAAGAGTTTGTTACGACTGACGTTGCAATCCAGCGTTTCATAGAAGTTAACGGCAAGCTTATGGCGCCGGGAATTGACCCGATTGGAAGTTGGGATTATGGAAACTTTTACGTTTTAGAGGAGGACGGCTGGAGAAAAAGTTCAAGAGTTCCAAGCGGTATTCACTCTTTCGATATGATAGGATACGACGACAAGATTTTTGTTGGTTTAGGCCCTAATTACGGTTATTATCCCTTAGTTTATACGCAAGACGAGTTTAATTACGTGTCGGTTGCTTTTTATAAAAACAACAAGTTGCTTGATTTTTCTAAGTCAACGCAAGGTTATACCGCTACGAGAGCTTATGAATTATTTACTTATAAGGGAGAACTATATTGTTACCTTATATATTTAGGCACGTACGAAATGTATAAATTTACTAATGGAAGAATGGAGTGCGTAAACGAAGAGACGTATATTTCACAATCATCAAACACGTATAACACTTGGACTTCTAAGTTTGAGTTTAAGGATAAACTTTATCTTGTTACGGGTGTGTTGTATTCCGTAACCGATTTAGCAGATAATAGTGCCTATAACAGAATTACAATGCCAAACCAAGAGGAAGTGGTTGACGCGGTAGTTAAGGATGATAAGTGTTATCTTTTGACGTATAAGAGCGTTAAAGTAAATGGAAAGTATAAAACTACTATATACGAAAGTGAAACTATGGAGAAAAATTCGTTTAAAGAAGTTTTAAGCTTCGATTACGAGGTTTCCCCCTTATCTTTTGATATGGTTGAAGACGAGTTTTTTATCTCGATGGGTGGCAGAAGGATGGCTTCCTCTGAGAAAAACGGCATGATGTTAAAGGTTAAGTTAAAATAGTAGAATATAACTAATAGAGGAAAAGAGTTAATTAATTCAACTTATTTTACACTTTACTTTATTATAATATAATGATATAATAAAGATAGTTGAAACTGATAAGGAGTAAAACATGAAAAAAGTATTATTAACAATATTAGCGGTAATTATTTCTCTATCCGTTATACCTCTTTCCGCATGTGGTGGAGAGTATGCGGACGCGGAGAAAGACGCTGTTTACACCGTGCAAGATGCGATAAAGGAAGTTGCTTACGCATATTATCGCCAAGAAGCACAAACTAACTACAGCCAAACTCTTTCAAGAAGAAATATTAACGCTTCTCCGGAAGAGGCAACCTCTCAGCATATGTTATTTCTTGATTGTTCTTCGTACGTAAACGCAGTAATAAACGAGGCGCTCGGAATAAACATAATGCCCTATGAAACGACGGAAAAAGAGCCTAAAACTAAAAATTATTTAGAATATGCTAAAGAAAACATAAACAACGCAGACGTTATTGGTGTTTGGTTGCGTGAAAATTATATAAAGCCGGTAGATAAAGATAACGCTATGGCAGAAGCAATGTCAAAACTTCAAGTTGGCGACGTTATAAATTATCGCAAAACAGGTGCAGGTCACGCAGTTATGTACGTTGGCGACAATATGCTTATTCATTCAACTGGTAAAGACTTTAAGTTAGATGCCGATAACCCCGAAAAAAGTCACGAGGGAATAAAAGAGAATAAAGGCGGTGTTGGTCTTATTAAAATAGAAGAGTTGTTTAGTACCTACGGTGATAGATATATGTTCCAGGACGGATACGAAGGCTTTTGCATAATTAGACCTACGGAGAGAAAGGCAACGGTTACTGAAGAAACACACGCAAGAATGCTTTCTAAGGAGCTTGATTCGGAAAAAACGGCAGATATAGGCGTTAACACCTCTCTGGCTGTCGGTGAAAAAATAACCTACACGCTTACTATTAAAAACCACAGAGATGTTGGTTATAAAAACGTTGAAATAAAAGACGTTTTAGATGACAATCTTGAATTTGTTTCAGGTTCAAAAGGTGTTTCGCATGATGGACAAAACGTTTCTTTTAAGAAAAATATAAAAGCGGGCGAAACCATTACCATTTCGTGGACGGCAAAGGTTAAATCATCTGCAACAGTTGGCACTGTTATCGTTAGTGATAAAACGACGGTTGCAGGGGTTGGTCAAGCAACTATTAAAACCTCAGTTTCTAAGTATACGAAAGAGCAGTTAATCTCCGTTGCAAACAAAGCAAAAGAATATGCATCACAAAACAAGGTTTTTGCTAACCCAATCGATATGGTTGAGCAACTTTATAAAGATGCTCTAAACGTTAACCTTTTTGATTACGAAAAAGTTTCTCTTGCTTTAAATGACGTTATTGAAGAAGAAGGATATAATCTTAAAGAAACGGCTATTGCTTCATTAGTTGCGCCCGATATGTACGGTGGACAAAGGGACGATTCGTTGAAGAGTTTATATTCTTCAAACAAAGACGTAGTTAGACTTATCACTAAAAATAATCTTTCTATTGGAGACGTTATAATTGCTGAAAAAGATAGCGACTCTGAAGATCAAGTTGCCTACGTTTACGTTGGAGATATGCAAGTTGTTTCTTGTATGGGTAAAAAAGGTGGAGAGGTAAAGCTCGTTACTATGTCTGATTCTCAATATGAAAGTTCTCACGTTTTAGTAACGATTTACGCTTATAACCGTTACGCAGTAATTCGTCCATCAATGGCGAAATAATTAAAAATTTAATGCGCACGAAAGTGCGCATTTTTATTGTAATTTTTTAAACACTATGCTACAATAAAGTGTGAAAAAAGGTTCTATATTTTTCGTTTACGCTTGTTTTTTTAAAAGAAAGAGGGCTATAAATTTTATCAAGAGGTTATTATGGAAATAAAGGCTTTACAAATTGACCTTGCACGTCAGAAGGAAAATCTTTCATTTATATTTTCCTACATGAGCTTTGCAAAAAGGTGTGGATACAATACGATAGTTTTATATCTTGAAAACGTAGTTCGCACTCAAGAAACGTCCTTTTTTAGCAAGGATGATACCTATTCCAAAGAGGAAATTTCTCAAATTGTTAAATATGCTAACGATTTAGGGTTAGACGTTATACCTGCTCTCGAAACCTTAGGTCACTTGGAAAAATTCTTCCGATATGAAGAACTTGTTCATTTGGCTGAGAAAAACGAGTTTGAAATGGGTAGAAAACTTTACGGACATAAATATACTTGTGGCTGTGTTTCAAACCCTGAATTTTTATCATTCATGGATGGATACGTAAAAGAGGTAGTATCCCTTTTCCCAGGCAAGTACGTTCACGTTGGGCTTGACGAAACGTTTAACTTCGCCGTTTGTGAAGAGTGCCAAAAGCGCATTGATAAGGGCGAAAGTCGCAAGGAAATATTCTATAAATTTGTTATGCACGTGTACGAGGTGATTAAATCTCTTGGCAAAACGATGATGATGTGGGATGATTTCTTTGAATATTTTAACGTGGTTGAAAGACTTCCGAGAGATATTATTATGTGCAACTGGAACTATATGTTTGTTTCAGACGAACCCGCAGGGCATTGGACTAACCGTATAAAGAAAGATTGGTTTTCTTTATATGATCAGCTTGGGTTTGAGTATATTTTCTGTACGTGGGCGCACAGAGCGTCTTCAACGTACGCTATTGATTCTTTCACCGATTACGCTGAAAAATACAGCCCTAAAGGTGCTTTAATGACGGCGTGGGAAAAAAGCGACGGTTTTTATCATGGCTCTTATCCTTGCGTTTTATATTCTGCAATGCGTTGGTCGGGTTTGGCTAAAAAAGAAGATAAGGCAAGAATTTACGGAGAGTATCTTAACGATCAAGAGGTGGCTGACGTTATCGCAACACTTAGCGTTATTGAAACGTCTGGATTTAGGGATATTTCTAAAATAGTAGAGTGTGATTATCAGTGCAAATGGGCTTATCGTGATACGCTTAAATACGCTCTTCCAAAACTCAAAAAGGCTATGGAAAAGGCAAAAGACGGGGAGATAAAGGACGTTTTAACTGATATCTATAACTTTGTTTTAGAGCAATATTTGGGCGCTTTAATGCAACGCACGGGCGTTGATTACTTTAACGGAGTAGAAAAGGCCAAAATACTTGAAACCATTGATTTTGTTAAGGATGGGCTAAAAGAAATTAAGGCTAACGGAGATAAGCTTTGGAAAAAATATCGCATTGATATAAAAAGCAATAACAACAGTTATGAAAATAAGTTTATATCCAAGCAAGAGCTATTAGACAAAATCAAAAAAGATATTATAAACTCAAAGGATTTTGGGATATTATATCTCGATCTTATGCTTCCAGAATCTTATTCAACGGTGAGAGGCATTGTAGAGGTGGAATATGAAAATGGTGAAAGAGAGGAAATACATAGAGGCGGAATCAAATCGGGTGCGGTTTTATTTGACTTTGGTGGATGCTATCATTATAGATTAAAAATCAAACCCCAAAAACTTTCCAAACTTATATTTAGTGTTTTTGGAGAGGGGGCAATTTATCCAACTCATTTCCGTTATTCGCTAAAAGGACGGGTTTACGAGGCAAGTTCTGTTAAGAAAATTAGTGGACACGCAGAAAATTTAGATAAGATTTTAAGAGATGATACGCGTTTTGCCGAAATGGGCTATGACGACGGCGTTGCTCACGCAGAAGATGTAAGCCTTTGTAAGCAAATTAGTTCAATAGAGGTTCAATTTAAGCCTATAAGTTAGTTAAGAAAAAAACTCCCCTATGCAATCTGCATAGGGGAGTTTTTATAATAAATTATTTGAGGTTTTCTTTTAATTTGTCAAGTTCTTCGTAAAGTTCAGCAGGAACTCTCGTTAATTCGCCGTAGAATTCTTTAATGCCTTCCGTTTCTTTTAACCAACCGTCTTTATCGATTGCAAGAAGTTCTTTAACAGTGTCTACCGTAACGTCGTCAAGCCCTGCAATGTTGAGATCCTCTGCGTTGGGGGTGTAACCGATAGGTGTTTCGTTTGCAGAAACTTTTCCCTCGCAACGGTCTAAAATCCAATCTAATACACGGAGGTTGTCACCAAATCCCGGCCACATAAAGTTGCCCTCGTCATCCGTTCTAAACCAGTTAACGTTAAAAATTTTGGGTTGGTTTTTAATGGTTTTACCCATTTCAATCCAGTGAGCAAAGTAATCACCCATATTGTATCCAACGAAAGGACGCATAGCCATAGGATCACGTCTTACAACGCCAACTGCACCGGTTGCGGCAGCAGTCGTTTCACTTGCCATTATTGAACCTACGAACACACCGTTGTTCCAATCTTTACTTTGGTAAACGAGGGGAGCGGTTTTTGCTCTTCTTCCACCAAAGATAATAGCAGAGATGGGAACGCCGTTAGGTGCTTCAAACTGGTCTGATAAACAAGGACAGTTTTCTACGGGAGCGGTAAATCTTGAGTTGGGGTGTGCGCCACAAGTAGATTTATCCTTTTTGTCGTATTTAGTGTAATCCCACTTTTCACCTTTCCAGTTAATAGCGTTCTTAGGAGGATTATCGTTTAATCCTTCCCACCAAACTGTACCATCGTCAAGATTTTCAACAACGTTGGTAAAGATGGTGTTTTTCATGGTAGAAAGTAATGCGTTGGGGTTAGATTTCATATTAGTACCGGGAGCAACGCCGAAGAAACCGTTTTCGGGGTTAACTGCCCAAAGTCTACCGTCCTCACCAACTCTAAGCCATGCAATATCATCACCTACGCACCAGCACTTATAACCCTTTTCTTTATAAATTTGAGGGGGAATAAGCATTGCAAGGTTAGTTTTTCCACAAGCAGAGGGGAAAGCAGCGGCAACGTACTTAGGTTCTTCATCACCCTTTTGAATTCCTAAAATTAACATATGTTCTGCCATCCAACCCTCGGTTTTTCCAAGGTAAGATGCGATACGGAGTGCAAAACATTTTTTACCGAGAAGAACGTTTCCACCATAGTTTGAGTTGATGGACATAATGAGGTTTTCTTCTGGGAAATGACAGATGTATCTCTTTTCTTCTGAAAGTTCTGCGTATGAATGTAAACCTTTAACGAAATCACCGTCACCCAAAGCCTCTAAAACTTTAGCGCCAATTCTCGTCATAATAGCCATGTTTAATACAACGTAGATAGAATCGGTAAGTTCGATACCTATTTTTGAGAACTTGCTTCCAACTGCGCCCATAGAATAGGGGATAACGTACATAGTTCTGCCTTTCATGCAGTCTTTATATAAACCTTCTAAAAGTGATAAAGCCTCGCTCGTTTCCATCCAGTTGTTGATGGGAGAAGAATCTTCTTTATTCTTAGAGCAAATAAAGGTTCTACCTTCAACTCTTGCAACGTCGTTAACAGTGGTGCGGTGAAGATAACAACCGGGAAGTTTTTCTTGGTTGAGTTTTATTAAAATCTTTTCTTCAACTGCTTGCGCTCTAAACGCTTCAAGTTGTTCTTCGCTACCGTCAACCCAAACGATAGAGTCGGGTTGGCAGAGATTTTTTGCGTACTCGATAAATTCAAGAACTTTTTTGTTGTCTGTCATTTTGCTTCTCCTTATATAAAAGTATTAATTTTTTTCAGATTATGTAGTGAAAGTCTTGCTTGCTTAAAAATAGCACGAAATCTATTTTTTGGCGAAAATTACGCCGTTATAATCGTGTAATTATACCTGTTATTAGATATAAAAAAGATCCTTCGAGATTGAATAAAAAAAAGGTTATCCCAAAAAATTCCTTTTCTCCGTCAGTATACATTATAGCAAAAAATTTTAATCTTGTAAATTGCTTTTTAAGATTATTTTACAAAAAAGAAAAAAAGTATTTTCGACAAGGCTCGATTTTATTTGCTAAAAAAAATTCTTTTTTTATTTCTCGTAACGTATATATTGTATAATAACGAAATAAATTGAGCGAGAAAAATGAACTTTTATAAAAAAATTCTTGTCGTAAAACAAAAAAATAGCGGTTACTCTATAAACGGTGAAGAAACGAGCGGAATAGTTAGAGTAGAACACGAGGACGGAGAAACAAATCTTTCTCTTTCGCTAATTAATTTTAAGTCTATCATCGGGGGAGAATATTACTGCGCCGTGCTTTTTCAAAACAACAAAATAGAATATTTTAGTCTTGGAAAAAAGCCCTCTTGCCACGTTAAAACTTTTTCTTCGCACCTGCCCTTTCAAACTTTTTCCGTGGGAATATTTATAGTTAAAGAGGGTTGTTGTGTTAACGAGGGCAGTTTAGTTGCATACGCCTCGGAGGAGGGAGAAATAGTAAAAGAAAGACTTATAAATGATTTTTTTCTTGCAATAGAAAAGGAGCGTAACGCCAATAAAATTGAAGAATATAACGACGAGGCTGTTGCCACGGAAAATTATTATTCTATCGACGAAGATATAGAAAAGAAAGTTAAGTTAATCGACGGGTGGGATAAAAATGCTAACGGAGATGAAAATTTTAACGAATATAACGAGCGCCAAGAAAAAGAGGAAGAGGGGAAGTTTGAGTGTGACTGCGTGCAAAATGAAGAAAACGTTAAAGAGAGCGAGTGCTATTCGAGAGAGCATCCGTATTACCTCGTTGCAAAAGCAGAGTTAGACGAACTTTTCTTAAAGTTTCCTAAAGATAATTCCCTATCTAAAATATTTCCAAACGGAACTTTTTGTAAAATATATTATTCAGAGGATAAATATTACACCGTTGGTACGGTTTTAGAAGAAGGGGAGGTAAAATATATTTGTTACGGTGTTCCCGGTAAATACTCCGCAGAGCCTCCAAAAAACTTAAAAGAATATTGTTCTTTCGTTCCTCTTTCCATTTTTGATTTGCAAGGAGAGGGGTTTTGGATGATGTTTCAAGATGCCGTTACCGGCATGAGAGTAAAAAAAGAAGAGAAAAGTTAAATAACCATACAATTATTAAAAAGCGTGCAACTTATTATTAGTTAGCACGCTTTTATAGTTAAACTTTATTATGCTAAAAGTTTTCCCTCAGAAGATTCAATCACCTTAAACATTTCTATTTGCTTGCCTGATATTGCGTCGATATAAACGTAGAATATTTGTCCGTCCTTTTCGCCTTCAAACTCGTAGCATAGTTTTTCAGACGACGTGCCAACGGGGATAAGAGAAAGTCTTCCCGTTCCAACTATTAGTTCTTCTGAAACGTACTCTTTTGCCTTATCTTCGCTGATTTTTGGAGAGGGGATAAGCCTTTCTGTGTGATTAGTGTAATAACTCGTTGCTTCAAGCCCTATTACCATTTTTGTTTCGGCGCAAACTCTAACTTTTATTAAGTCGGAATAAACGATAACGCCATCGTTATCATAGGCAAAGTTAAAGGTGTAAACGTTGTTATCAAGGTTGCTCCAAACGGCTTTCATATTAGTTAAAGAGAGGGAAGATAGAAATTCTTCTGCTTGCTCTTTTGCGCTTTCTTCAAGGTAGTTTACGTCCATACAACTGCCAGAGTATTCAAACATTATAAGTTTTCCACCCCTTTTTGAAATTTGTGCAAAGAGGTTGTCACCGTTAACTTCTGCAGATACGTTGTAGCATTCAATTGCACCTTGTGTTTGTCCCACGATAGAAACGTTCGATAGACCATATTCTCCAAAGATTTTAACAAATTCGTCTTGCGCCTCCGCCTCGTTGATTTCAGTTAATGAAAGACCTTTTATCTCCTTTCTATCCACGCCGTCAGAGAAAGGTCCGTCGTAGATGAGTTCGGGATATTCTACCGAAAGGTTTTGAAGTTCCCCAAGGTTTTGTAAAAAGAAATTATCACTCTCGTTTTCTAATGAAGAAAAAGTGAAATCTTTATCCATATTAGAAAGAGATTTATAAAGAGTATCTTTTAATGATAGGTTAGCGTTATATAAATTTCTCAAAGAGGAAACGTCCTCACTTGACAATTTTTCGCCGTTTGCAAGTTTTTTGTTTAGATATTTTGCAAAGTCGCCAATTTGGTTTATAAGTTTAGCCGTGTAATATTTATTTTCGTCTTTTAAGGGTAGTTGTTGAATATTATTTTCTGCAAGTTCACTGTTTATCGCCAAATCCATTAAATACCCTTGGATAGAAGAAACGTCCTTAGTTGCAAGCGTTTTTGAAAGGTTTAAATCCATATTATTAACTTGTTCAACGGTGTCGTAGAAAGAGCGTTGATAACTTGCTTCGAGTTGATTATCGCTCTCCGTTGGCATTAAAAAGGTAAAGGTTAAAACGGAAGAGAGGATAAGGGTGGCAATACCTAATGAAATTATTGCCGCTATATATCCGCCTTTTCCAGCGTTTTTATCTTTGCGTTTTCTTCTTTCTAATGCTCTTTTTTCTCTTTCTTCTTTTTTTGCTTTAATCATTTGCGCTTTTAGTCTGTGCGCTCTTTCGCTTTCTTCTTTTTCTTTTAACAGTTTTTGTTCTTTAAGCCTCGTTCTTTCTCTAAATCTTAACGCTGAGGCTTTGGCTTTTTCAATTCTTCTTTGTTCTCTTAAAGAGGAAAGGCTTTCACCTTTTTTATCCACAGAAGAAGTTTCGTCGTTGCGTTTTTCATTTTCTCCACTAATGGCGTTTTCTACTTTTTCAATGGCGTTATTTTTACTTTCTTCCATATATTTTCTCCTTATTTTGCAAATACGTGGTTTCCGATAGTTACCGTCGTTTGTCTTGAAAATATCCAACTGCTCGTTGCTGTTGCGGGATTATAGTAATAAATTGCTCCGTAAGATGGGTCCCATCCGTTCATAGCGTCCCTCGCCGCCTTTTTGGCAGTGGCGTTTGGGGTTAAGTTGATTTGCCCGTCTGCAACGGCGGTAAAGGCATATTTTTGATAAATTACCCCAGACATCGTGTTAGGGAAAGAAGAACTTCTTATTCTATTCATAACTACTGCACCCACGGCAACTTGTCCCGTGTAACTTTCCCCCCTTGCCTCACCGTAAATTAAGCGAGCAAGTAAGTTTACGTCTGCATCAGAGTAGTTTGAAGTTACCGATGAAGAACCACCACCACTACTAATACCTAACGCAGATAGAGTTTTTTTGCCAACAATTCCGTCGGCTGATAATCCGTTCTTTTTTTGGAAACTTTTAACGGCTTCTTTAGTTTTCTTTCCGAAAATTCCGTCAACCGAGCCTTTATAATAGCCCCAATTTTTTAGTTTTTGTTGAATAGTTCTAACGGTAGAACCAGTGCTTCCTTGTTTATACGTTACGGCGTATGCAGTGGGAATTGTGGTGGCAGAATAAATGCCCGTCACTCCAACGCATAAAACTAACGCAAAAAAGATTACTAACAAAGTTTTATAAGTTTTTTTCATTAAGTTTCTCCTTGACTTATAAAAAAGTCCTTTATAATTTCAGCAATTTTGCTTTTATAAACGTATCCGTGTCCACTTTCAACAAAGCATAACGGGGGATAAACTACACACCACCAATTATCGCCTTTGCCTTCGCCAAGTTCCACGATTAAAGCGTCGTAATACCCCTTTTCTAAGGTGAGTTCGTCGTACGTTCTCGTGGGGAATAATTCCTCTCTTACACTCGCTTTGCTTTTATAAGAATACCCCTCGTCACTTAAAACTTTATCGGCAATACGTTCTATATCGGTAAGCCTTGCTTTTAGTTCTATTTCCGCCTTTTCTTTGGTTTTACATTGAGATAGTACGGGCGTTAAATAGTTAACGAGAGATTCTTTTATTTGATATTTTACCTCTTGGTCTTGCTCCAAGTTGGAATTAGCACGAATATGTATTCGCAAATATTCTTCTTGAACGGGAGCGTTTAACGGAAAAATTCCTATAACGGATAAAAGTATTATGGCGCAAGTTAAAAAAGTTATGCACAAGGGTTTCATGATTTTCTCCTTTAATTAAACTATGTTAACTTTATTGCCGTATAGTTTAATTTTTATACGAAAAAAATCTCCGAAAATTCCGGAGATTTTATTTTTTTGTACTTTTATTTTTATTAGATTATACTTTCAGCTTTTATAATCGGCAAAAGTTTTTTTAGTTTTTTGTACCACTTATTTCTTTCTCGCCTTGTTTTAAAAAGGCAAAAGGTCGTTGCGCCACTGCCCGTCATAAAAGCGTTTCCACAACAAGATAAAATTTTTAAGTTTTCACTTATTTTTGGAACTAATTTTATTGAAGCAGGCAAAAGGTCGTTCTTCATAACGGAAAGTAGTTTATCCACTTGTCCTTCTTGATAAAATTCAACAGCCCTATCCGTGCAAGGAGGATAAGTCTTTTGTTGATTGTCGTATTCAAAATAAGAATCTTTTGCAAGACACTCTTCATTGGCTGGGGCAAGCAAGAAATATAGTTTGTTTTTACAATCTATTTTGGTAATTTCTTCGCCCTTTCCCTCTAAGACTGCGCTTTTACCAAAGAGCATATAATAAACGTCACTACCTAAGTGAGAGGAAATTTCCTTTAAGTCATCATTAATTAAAAAGAGTTCTTTCATTGCTAAAAGCACACCGGCAGAGTCGGCAGAAGAACCACCAAGTCCACCACCTAACGGGATTTTTTTGTTTATATAAATATCAACGCCGAAAGTGGAAAACTTTTCCTTAAAGAGCTTAGCCGTTTTATAAGCGTTATTTCTTTCGTCTAATGGCAAATTAGCACCCTTAACTTTAAGGGTGATTTTATCGTCCTTTCTTTTTTTAACGCAAATAAAGTCTTTTAAGGAAAGTTCCACCACTAAGGATTTAAGTTGGTGGAAGTTTCCCTTGTGACCTACTATATCTAACGTTAGATTAAGTTTTGCGCCTATTTTTCTTTTGATTTTCATAAAAATTATTTCTGCCTATAAACTACTATTCTTTCATCTCCCGATAGTGGGAATTGCAATTCCTTATTAGTTAAAACGAGTTCTGCAGGGTTAACGTTAAGCCTTTTTGCCAAGGGGAAAAGGTCCTCTCCCTCTAACGGAATATAAACGCTTAGAGCATAATCTTCCATTTTTTTCTCTGCACTGCTTTTAATATCTTTAACGAGTAAAACTTCAGTGTTTTCTGCTTGGATAACGTTAAAACAAACGTCTGCAAAAAGTTCTCCACTTGATAAGGACAAAACTCTGTTTTCCACAGTTTTAATAGTTGCGCTTACTTCATAGTTGCAAGATGGAGTGGTGTCAAGACTTAAAACTATTTCAAAAGGCGTTTCCATTTTCCTTGAAAAAAATTTATTCTCGTCATCCTTAAAACACGCGGTTGCAGATAGCGAACCGGTAATTAAAACGCCCGAATCCACATTTTTGCTTGATAAAATTTCCACCTTTTCGTTGGTAACTAAACAGTACACCGCGCCAACGGGAAGTTCTTCAAACTCCGTTCTTCCGGAAATTTTTTCGCAAATAACTTTTTGTTCTCTATTAATAATTAACGGTGTTTTCTCAGTAATTATATCCAAGTCGTTTGTTAAAGAAAATGCGTCGGTAACGACAAGCATTTCATCTTTTGAATAAGCTTCTCCCGTGAGCGAAAGTAAAACACTACAATTAACTAAACTTTTGCCTTGTTCCTCGTCAACGGTAATATCCGTTCTAAAAGATTTTTCCGTTATATAAGAAGTTGCAAGGTTAATAGGCATAGCGTCGTCACATTCAATCTCTGCCCTAAAAGGAATTAGCCTCGTTTCTTTTATTATATCGTTTTTTTCTCCCGATTGCAAGAGTATTTGAGAGATATTAACTTCTCCGTCTACTATAATCGTTCCAACTCCACATTGACAGGACGAGCAGTACGCAGTTGCCTTTTGAGATAAAACTTCTTTAACGGTGTAGGGCAATTCAAACTCTTCCTCAATAGGATAAACGGTGGTTTTTTCGCCAAAACTTCTTAAATGCACCCTTTCTTTTGAGTCGCAAAAAAGCCCTTCACCTCCACTAATAAAAGAAATTTCTTTTCTTTCTTTTATGCTTGCTTTAACCTCTATATAGCAAGATAGACAAAGGTGAATACCAGAAAGGTCAGCTTCCGTTTTGTCGTTTTTTATCTCCAATCTTACTTTAAGATTTTCGTTGCACAAGTCCGTTTTAATAACTTCATCAAAATCGGAATAGCACTCGTGCTTTCTAATTTCTCCGTCCTCAAACTCATAGCAAACGAAAAAGTGTGTTTTTCCAGAAACTTTCACACCACCGTCAACGCATTCGCTACTTGCAAGATAGGGCGTTGCAGAAAGAAAAATAATTTTTTTAATTCCTTCGGTTGAAAGGTTTGTTTTGCACTCCGATTTAATCCTTTCATTTATTACTCCGATTTTTTCATTTAACGTAATATTTTCAAAAACAGGTTGAAACGACATAATATCCTCCTTCGCCGTAAACGATAGTTATTAAAGTATATAGCGTGGATAAAAATATTATGCCTTAAATTTTTTGATAGAGAATAAAAATTGAGATATTAGGGTAAAAAACTAAAAAAAGGAGGTTATTATGGAAAATAGTAAAAGTTATCCCACGGTAAAAGAGGTTACTCTTATTGCAGACTTATTAAAAGCAGAAGAAATTTTGTATAAAAAGGCAATGCTTAATTCTAAGGTTACGGTAAACCAAAAACTTCAAAAAGACTTTGAAATGTTAGGTGAGCGCCATAAAAAAAGATTTTTAAATTTATATTCGTTGTTATAAGGAGGCTACTATGAGAGATTTTAAAAAGGACGTTACGCTAAATGAAGAAGATTCGCTAAATGATTTATTAATTCAAGAAAAAGCGCTCGTTAAGTTGTATGCTACAGCAATTACCGAAAGCGTTTCTAAAGGGACAAGAACAGTGTTAAAAAATCACTTAAAAGAGGTTATAGACGACCAAATTTCCGTGTTTTTTCTTTTAACTGAACTTGATTACGATAGGGTGGAGGCGGCAAAAGACGAGCAGAAAATTTCTGTTAAGGTAAACTTTTCAAAAGCAAAACAACTTATAGATGATTAAAACGCTTGCAAAATTTTTTCTTTTAAGTTATAATTATCTAAAATTTAACGAAGGTTTTCGGAAAACACTTCTAAAACAACCGATAAAAAAGGATTTAAGCCTTCTTTTCGGTGAAAAGGAGGCTTTTTATATGAAAAAATTTAACACGAAAACGCTTGCTCGTGCGGGGATTATCGCATCGCTTTACGTTGCTCTTTCAGTGTTGGTGTTACCGTTAGCGTCTGGTTCTATACAAATTCGATTTGGAGAGGCAATGACCATTTTACCCCTATTTTTTCCAGAGGCTTGTATTGCTCTATTTGTTGGTTGCATATTAGTAAATTTTATTTCGGGGTGCGTCCTAATTGAGGTTGCGCTCGGCTCGTTAATCACACTGTTTTCCGCCCTATTAACATACGTAGTGGGCAAAAAAATAAAAAGCAAGTGGCTTAAGATCTTTATCGGGGGGTTATTCCCCGTTATTCTTAACGCACTTTTATTGCCTCTTGTTTGGTATTGGTGTTATGGAAATATTGAATACGTTTATCTTTTGCAAGCGCTACTAATTTTCGTGGGGCAAGCAGTTGCCGTTTACGGATTAGGCTTTATCGTTTACTTATATTTAGAGAAACTGCTTTCAAAAAACGTGAACTTTATAAAATAAAATTTAAAAGTAAAATGCGATTTGTTATTAACAAACCGCATTTTTTGTTTTAGTCGATTGCTCTAAATGGACGATAAACTATCCAATAGAATATCAGCCAAAGACCCGCAATTCCTACGAGAGAGTAGATGATGCGGGATACTACGGCACTCATACCGCTACCAAAAATAAAGGCAACGAGGTTGAAATCGAATATACCGATCATAAACCAAACGAGAGCGCCAACGATTACGAGTAAAAACGATAAAGTAGTTGTAATTCTCATATTTCCCTCCTATGGCTATTGTGAGAAGAAAGGAAATTTTTATACATTAACTTATAAGAGAGCGTTTTCTAAAACCAATTTATCGAAATCTATCTCTTCAACAAAATCTTCCTTTTTAAATTTAACGTTATTATATTTTGCATAGTTAAAGATATGTGTTTTAATTACCACGGGGGTTGGGGAATCTAAAGTTTCGCAGATTTCTCTAACGTAAGTGGAAAACAGAGAGTAATCTATAGGAGAAAAGTTCTCGTAAACGCATTGTTTAACTATTTTGTCTTTTTTCATTAACTTTGCCCAAATTCTAACCATAATTATATTTTATCATAACGCACCTTAAAAATCAAGCAATAGGGTTGACAGATTTGGGTTTTAAGTATATAATAAACAGGTTAACTACGGCATTTAGTCTTGCATTAGTAGTTTCCATTAAGGAGAAGTTTTTATGATAGACGTTAAAGGAAACAAGATTATAAATAAAATATCCAGCGCTCTTGGTTCTTTTTATTTTAATCCTATTTTATTAGTTTTCGGTTTTATATGCTGGGAGTTTAATTTAACTAACTTGGTCGTTTCGGTGTTTTGCCTTGCTTTCGTTTTAATACTTATTTTTTGCAAGGACGTAAAAAATATTTTCACACCACTTTTTTTCATCGCCTTTTTTATACCGGATATTGCCACGATGACAGATTATACCGTGTATTTTATAGGCGCGGGAGGGGCGGTTGCTTTTCTTTTAGGATACGCTATTTATAAAGTAATAAAGGATAGAAAGACTATAAAACGTGGTAAATTTTTTATCGGGCTTTTGTGTTCTTTCGTTGCCTTCTTGCTCGGTGGAATAATCGGTAGGTTTAATTTTATTCGTACGGCAACTATATTCGGTTTTTGCCTCGCAATTTTAATATTTTATTTTCTATGCGTTAATTATACGGAAAATCTCAAAGAATATTTTGAAAAATTGTTTATAATAGGCGCTATTATTATAGGCGTTCAGATAACGCAAACCAATTTGCTTGATGAAATTAAAGTGTTTTTTAGCGCAATAGGTTTAAACACTGCCGTTTTATTCGTTACGCTTGGTATAATAGCCTGCTTTACTAAGGCTTTTGATAATAAATACGATTATTTATATTTCGCCCTTATTTTGGTGTTAACGCTATTCGTTGTTCTCACAAGATGCAGAATGGGTATGCTACTTACCGCCGTTATCGACGTTGTTTTTACAATTATGTTATTTGTAAAATCTAAAAATAAGTTAAAGATAGTTGCGTTATTTTTGCTCGCACTACTAATCGTTGGGTTGTGTATGGCGTTTTCGGAGGGGTTGAGAGATTCCATAATTAGAGCGTTTACGGGAAAGCAAGGTATTTCGGGAAGAGATTTGCTTTGGACTTTTTGCTTAGAACGTTTTGCAGAGCACCCCGTGTTCGGTTACGGGTTTTTCTACGACGGCGTTATTCCATCATTAAGAGAAGGTTTTAAACTTATTCTAGCACACAACACTTTTTTACAATGGCTTTGTTGTACGGGTATTGTTGGAACGTTAATAATGGTTGTGTTTTACATAAACAAATACGGTTTGCTTTGCAAGGGATTTAATAAACAAAGGATTTTCGTGTTTACATCAGTTATAATGGTGGAACTAAGTGGTATGATGGACCAGGCGGCAACGATGGATCCTTTCTTGCCTATCTTAGTAATTTTATTAGTGTCATGTGTAGAACAAGAAAAAAAGATTGAAAAGATAAAAATAGAAGAACAAGTTTAAAAATAAAAAACAGGTTAGTGGCGTAGCGATAGGGATTATTGCTACGCCACAACTATATTTGCCTAACGGCAAGTTATATTGCTAAAAGCAGTAATATTTTGCTACGCAAAGTTTAATTTTCCCTTTCGGGAAAGTTGTGGCAAATATAATATAACTTTAACCGTAGGTTAAAATATAACTGCTTACGCAGTTGGCGTTCGCTACGCTCGGCTACACTGTTTACTGCGTAAACAATATCACTTTTAGCCACAAGGCTATAAAAATATAACTAAATTATTTAACTATTCTGTGGATAAGAAAAGCCCACCATATTTCGCTTTTTGCGAAGTATAGTGGGCTACACTTTTGTTGTTGCTTAAAAATCCCTATGTCTATTACAGGTTAATAACCTGTTTTTCTTTTATAAAGGCAAAAATTATTTTTTTGATAGTCATTTTGTTGCAAAAGAAATTTTAGAGTGGTATAATTAGGCACGGATTAATTAGACATTAAAAAGGAGAGATTATGGAAAAGAACAAAAAAAGCCTTAAACCCATAGGTATTGCTATTGCCATTTTGGTGGTGGGTGCAATAATTGCGTGGTGCGTTTACAATGCAATTGATGCAGGAACAGTTGATAAGGCTTATAAATTCGGTTCAACCGCAGTGCTTTTCGTGTTGATTTTCGTTATTTGTGCGCTTGGTTATTTGCTTGGTGCAATAACAATTAAGGGAATAAATCTTGGAACGGCAGGCGTGTTCTTAGTTGCAATATTATTTGGCTTTTTATGTACGCTAAATTTTGGTGATGTGCCAGTGTTAGGTGCTTTCCACGTAGAACACGGAGATTCCGTTGTCGACACGATGGGTGGCTCAATCCAAAACTTAGGTTTAATAATGTTCGTTGGTTCAGTTGGTCTTATTGCCGGTCCTAACTTCTTTAAAAACCTTTCAAAGAACTTTAAAACGTACATTTTACTCGGCGCAGTAATTATTCTTTTTTCATCTGCAGTTGGTATTTTATTCACCTTACTTTTCCCTGAATACGGTTCAGGTTTCTGGGCAGGTATTTTATCTGGTGCGCTAACTACCACTCCCGGTTTTTCTGCAGCGCAAGAAGCAGTTATCGCTAAACACCCAGAACTTACTACCGAGGTAATTAGATTACTTCCAGAATACACGTCAATTTCCTTAGGACACGCTATTGCTTATCCTTTTGGCGTAGTAGGCGTTGTATTATTCGTTCAACTTATCCCCAAAATGTTAAAAGCTGACATGGCAAAAGAACGTGAATATTTAAGAATTGGTGTTGAAGAAACAAAAGAAAAAAGAGAAGGACTTTTCGTTGTAGAGCCTTTCGGTTTAGTTCCTATCGCGCTTGCAGTAGTTAGCGGATTAGCGCTTGGCGCAATCAAAATCCCACTTTTTGGCGGAACGTCTTTTAGTTTAGGCACTACGGGTGGCGTTTTAATAATGGGACTTGTTCTTGGTCACTTTGGCAGAATAGGTAAACTTTCTTTAGAAGTTCCAGAAACCACCTTAAAATTACTTCGTGAATTAGGTCTTATGCTCTTCCTTTTGGGCGCAGGTTTTGAAGGTGGCGTAAACTTAGTGTCGTCACTTGAAGGAGAAGGCGCAGGCATGGTTATTTGGGGCTTCGTTGGTGGAGCAACTATGACCATAGTTCCTATGATTATCGGCTTCTTGCTTGCAAAGGGCGTGATGAAGTTGCCACTTCTAAACACGCTTGGCTCTATTACTGGTGGTATGACCTCAACTCCCGCACTTGGAACGCTTATCAACACTGCCGGTACGGAAGACGTTGCTTCTGCATATGCATCAACTTATCCTATCGCCCTTGTATTGGTAGTTCTTGCTTGTAACCTTATGGTAGGTTTTATGGGCTAAAAAAGAAAAACAAGATAGTTAAACCCGAGATTTTCTCGGGTTTATTTTTTTTATTATATATAAAATATAAATATATATAAAAAAGGAAAATATTTCTTATTATAAACGTTTGCCAAGATTTAAAAATTATGATAAAATTAACTTAATATATAGTGGGAAAGTGAAATTTTAATAAGGGAAAAACAATTAAAATGAATTTTATGCAAAGATTTAGAAACGCATCGTGGCAAGCCTAAAAATTGGTTTGTTAGGGTTCGTTTTTTTTAATTTTCGCATAAAACACGGAAAAAGAAGAAAAAGGACGGCTTATGAAAGTTAATTATTATCCTGGATGCACGTTAAAAACTAAAGCAAAGGAATTAGATAAGTACGCTCGTTTATCAATGGAGGCGCTTGGCGTTACTCTCGAAGAAATTCCAGAGTGGCAATGTTGTGGAGGCGTTTATCAAACGGGTAAAGGAGAGGTTGCAACCAAGTTATCTGCAATAAGAGCATTGAATTACGCTAAGGAAAACGGTGGAAAACTTTTAACCCTTTGTTCTGCTTGTCACAACGTTATCAAAAGAGTTAACGAGGACGTTAAAGGTGATGAGGATTTAAGGCTAAAAGCAAACAACTACATGGCTTTAGAAAAACCTTATAACGGAGAAACGGAAGTTATACACTATCTCGAATTCTTGAAAAAAGAAGTTGGGTTTGACGTGATTAAAAGCAAGGTGGTTAATCCTATCAACAGAAAGGTCGGGGCATATTACGGGTGCTTACTTCTTCGTCCAAGTTCGGTGATGGCGTTTGACAATCCTGAAAACCCCACCATTTTAGAGGACTTTATAAAAGCCATTGGTGGAACTCCCGTGACCTATCCTATGAGGAACGAGTGTTGCGGAGCATACGTTTCGTTAAAGAACGAAGAACTTGCTAAAAAAAGTAGTGGTAGGGTGTTAAAGAGCGCAATAGAAAAAGGTGCGGAAGAACTTATTACCGCTTGTCCTTTGTGTTTATACAACTTACAAAAGAACAGTGAGGAGTTGCCCGTAAAATATTTTACTGAACTACTTGCAGAGGCATTGGGGGTAAAATAATGGATAAAAGAGCGATTTTAGAAAACATTGCGTTAGTTTCTAAAACTGATGCAAAAAAATGTATGAAATGCGGAAAATGTTCAGGACGTTGCCCTGCTTATCACGAAATGGATATAAAGCCTCATCAATTCGTTAATTATCTTGCAAGTGGTAAGGTGGATAAACTTTTAGAGAGCAAAGCAATTTGGAATTGCCTATCGTGTATGGCTTGCGTGGAGCGTTGTCCAAGAGGCGTAGCTCCTCAAGGGGTTATCGAGGCAGTAAGAGATTACGTTGCGGGAGAAAAGGAAGGCAACGGAATAAAAGCCGAAGATATTCCTTGTATAGTGGACGAAAATTTACCGCAACAGTTATTAGTTAGCGCGTACAGAAAATATAACAAGTGATAAAGAGAGTAAGAAAATGCAAAGAATAGGTGTTTTTATTTGTCATTGTGGCAGTAATATTGCTCAAACGGTAGACGTAAAGAAGATTGCCGAGTTAATTAAGTTAGAACCCGGCGTAGTTTACGCAGAAGATTATCAATATATGTGTTCGGAAAACGGACAACAACTTATCAAAAAGGCTATCAAAGAACATAACCTTACGGGTATAGTTATTGGTTCGTGTTCTCCCAGAATGCACGAGGCTACTTTTAGAAAGGCGGCGGAGAGTGTAGGGTTAAACCCATATATGGTGGAGGTTGCCAACATTAGAGAACAGTGTTCTTGGATACATAAAGATATTAAAGAGGGAACGGAAAAAGCGTTAATTTTAGTTAGAACGGCTATTGCAAAGGTTAAATTAAACGCTCCGTTAACTGCTGGAGAAAGCCCCGTTGTAAAAAGAGCGCTCGTTATTGGCGGTGGTATTGCAGGTATTCAAGCAGCGCTTGATATAGCCGATGCAGGATATAAGGTAGACATCGTGGAAAAAGAGCCTACTATTGGTGGAAGAATGGCTCAGATTGATAAAACTTTCCCAACGCTTGACTGTTCTGCTTGTATCTTAACGCCAAAGATGGTTGACTGCGCACAACACGAAAATATTGATATTTTATCATATTCAGAAGTGGAAGAAGTTAAAGGGTTCGTTGGAAACTTTAGCGTTAAGATAAAAAAGAAAGCAAGGTTTGTTGACGAAACGAAATGTACCGGTTGCAAAGTTTGTATGGAAAAATGCCCTTCTAAAAAAGGGTTAAACGCATTTAATATGAACTTAAACAATCGTTCTGCAATATATATTCCTTTTGCACAAGCAATACCTAACGTTGCAGTAATTGATGCAAACGAGTGCATCAAACTTAAAACGGGCAAATGTGGGCTTTGCCAAAAATTGTGTGGAGCAGGCGCTATAAACTACGAACAAAAAGACGAGTTTATTGAAAGACAATACGGTGCAATCGTCGTTGCAACGGGATTTAGACCTATCAATATAGATGCTTTTAACGAATACGGTTATAGTGAGAATAAGGACGTTATTACTTCGCTTGAACTTGAAAGACTTATGAACGCAGCAGGCCCTACCAACGGCGTGCTACTTAGACCTTCTGATTTAACTCATCCAAAGGTAATCACCTTTATTCAATGCGTAGGTTCGAGGGACGTTTCTGGTTGTGGAAAACCTTACTGCTCGAAAATTTGCTGTATGTATACGGCAAAGCACGCAATGCTTATTAGGGAAAAATATCCAGACACGGAAGTTCACGTTTTCTATATTGACGTGAGAACTCCCGGAAAAAATTACGACGAGTTTTATAGAAGAGCCGTTGAACAATACGACGTTGACTATATTAAAGGTATGGTTGGCAAAGTTTATAATGAAAACGGCAAACTTATGGTTCAAGGCTCAAATCTTTTAGATAACGAGCAAATTATTATTCCCTCTGATTTAGTTGTTTTAGCAACTGCAATCGAGCCAGAACCTTCTGTAAGAAAGATTGCAACGCTACTTACTGCAAGTATAGACACAAACAACTTCCTAACAGAGGCTCACCCCAAACTTCGTCCCGTAGAAAGTCCTACGGCAGGCGTATTTTTAGCAGGTGTTTGTCAAGGACCTAAGGATATTCCAGAAACCGTTTCCGGCGCATCTGCTTGTGCGGCAAAGGTTATAGGACTTTTAGCGAAAGACCACTTAAAAACCAATCCTTGCGTTGCAGGTGTTAACGAACTCGCTTGTAATGGTTGTTCAAACTGCGCTAACGTGTGTGCTTACGGCGCTATTACTTACGTGGAGAAAGATTTTAGAATTCACGGCAAGATGGAAAAGAGAAGAGTTGCAAGCGTTAATCCAGCAGTGTGTCAAGGTTGTGGTGCTTGTACCGTAACTTGCCCATCAGGAGCAATTGATTTAAGCGGATTTTCTTCAAGACAAATTATGGCGGAGGTTGAAGCAATATGCAAGAGATAAAAAGCGAAAAAACTGAATTCGTTCCAAACATCGTTGCTTTTTGTTGCAACTGGTGTTCATATGCGGGGGCAGACCTTGCCGGTTCAAGCAGACTTTCCTATCCCGCAAACGTTAAAATTATAAGAGTTCCTTGTTCTTGTAGAGTAAACCCATCTTTTATACTAAAAGCCTTTCAACAGGGGGCAGACGGAGTTATTCTCTGTGGATGCCACCCTGGAGATTGCCATTACGTTACGGGCAACTATTATGCAAGAAGAAGAATGTCGCTCTTATTTTCTATGCTAAACTACTTAGGTATTGAAAAGGAAAGAACGAGAGTGGAGTGGGTTTCTGCGGCAGAGGGTGCAAAGTTCTCTACCGTTATGAACGATTTCGTTAAAACCATTACCGAACTTGGCGAAAACAAAAAACTCACCGATTTAAGAGTTAAGGAGGACTAAGTGATGAAAAATCTTGAAAAAGATATGATTAAAAGAGCCTCCGAATTACTTGGCGGTGGACAAGTTGATAGAGTTTTAGGGTGGAAAAAGGGAGAGTTTTATTCCGATCCATCTCCCGCAGTATTTAATAGCACAGAAGAGTTAAAGGACTTCGTTTATAACGCTTTTTGCGGAGCAAACTTATCAAAATATTTAATAGAACTTAATAAAGACGGTAAAAAGACGGCGGTTTTTCTTAAACCTTGTGACGGATATAGTTTGAACCAACTATTAAAGGAGAACAGAGTAAAAAGGGATAACGTTTACGTTATTGCTATAGGTTGCCAAGGAAAACTTGACGGCTATAAGATTTCCGATTTAGGTGTTGACGGCGTGCTTGACGCAGATTATTATAACGACAAGGTTGTTATCAGTGCGCTTTACGGAGAAAAAACTATTGATAAAAAGGACGTGCTTTTAGAAAAGTGCTTAACTTGCAAGGGAAAAACTCCCGTTATCTTTGACGAGGAACTTGGAACTGAGTTAAGCAAGGATACCACCGTTTACCAAAGGTTTTCAAAAGTAAGCGAGATAGAGAGTATGACGGAGGAAGAGAGATTTGCTTTTTGGAGAAGTGAACTTTCCAAATGTATTCGTTGTAACGCTTGCAGAAACGTGTGTCCTGCATGTTCTTGTGTAAAATGTGTGTTTGATAACGGATATTCTGGAATTTCAGCAAAGGCAAACGATACCGATTTTGAAGAAAAACTCTATCATATTATTCGTGCTTTTCACGTTGCAGGGCGTTGCACTGACTGTGGAGAATGTTCGAGAGTTTGCCCTCAAAGAATACCTCTTCATTTAATCAATAGAAAATTTATCAAAGATGCTAACGAACTTTACGGAGAATTCCAAGCGGGAGAGAGTTCTGAGGGGAAAACGCCTTTAACCTCTTACTCTACTGACGACGCAGAACCTAATGAGGCAGTTACACGGGGGGATAAATAATGGTTAAAATAGAAAGAAAAAATTTAACGGCGTTATTTAATGAAATAAATAAAAATTATCCTCTTTATCTTCCTATTAAAAAGGCTGGCGAGGTTAATTTTGCAGAGTATTTCGAGGGGGCGGAAGTAAACCTTGAAAAACTCAAAACGGTTAAATCTCCTAAGGAATTTTTCTTCCCTCAAAGTGAAGATATGATGAAATTCAAAACGGAGAACGGCAACCTTAAAATTATTGATGAAAGGGAGGCTAAAAAACCTTTCGTTATCTTTGGTGTTAAGGCGTGTGACTATAAGGCTTTTTCCGTTCTTGATAACGTGTTTTTGTCAGACCCCGTAGATACTTTCTATAAGGCAAGGAGAGAGGCTGGCGTTATCGTAACGCTTGCTTGCGGAAAGCCTGAGATTAGTTGTTTTTGTAAAGTTTTTGGAATTGACGCATCAGCCCCAGAGGGTGACGTTACTTCCTATATGGACGATAATTATCTTTATCTTAAAGCTAACACGGAAAAGGGCGAAAACCTATTACAGTCTATCAAAGATTTAACTGTAAGTGCAGATGAGAGCGAAACGGATAAATTAAAAGAAGAAATTAAGAATAGAATAGAAAAACTTCCTTATTCTAACTTAGATTTATCAGTGTTCACCCCTGAAAACATAAACCAACTCTTTGAAAGAGAAGAAGAGTGGAAGGAACTTTCCACTGCTTGCATAGGTTGTGGAACTTGCACTTTCGTTTGCCCAACCTGTCAATGCTTTGACATTAGAGATTTTAAGACTAATAGTGGAGTAATTCGTTTCCGTTGTTGGGATTCTTGTATGTATTCTGATTTCACGCAGATGGCTGCGGAAAACAGTAGAACGACTCAAATGCAACGTTTCCGTCAAAGATTTATGCACAAACTTTGCTACTATCCATCACAGTACGGTGGAGTTAAATCGTGCGTTGGTTGTGGTAGATGCGTAAACGCTTGTCCTCAAAACTTAAATATAATTAAAGTAATAAAGAAAATGGGGGAAAAGAAAAATGGTTAAAGAGGCTTTAATTCCCACAGTGTGCGTCGTTACCGATATTAGACGTGACACGCCAGATGTAAAAACTTTCAGAGTAGTAGGGCTTGACGGTAAAAAACCCTTTCTCCACCTCCCCGGTCAATGCGCAATGGTGTCAATTCCCGGCGTTGGCGAAAGTATGTTTTCTATAACTTCTTCTCCAACAAACGAAGAATATATGGAATTTTCCATTAAAAAGTGTGGTTGTGTTACCGAAGTTATACACGCATTAGAAGTGGGTAGTCAAATAACGGTAAGAGGCCCTTATGGAAGAAACTTCCCCGTAGAAGAAGATTTCCTCGGCAAAGATATGCTCTTTATTGCAGGCGGAATAGGGCTTGCGCCACTCCGTAGCGTTATAAACTACGTTAGACATTATAGAGAAAAATATGGCAAAGTCGTTATCGTTTACGGTGCAAGAAGTAAAGACGACCTTGTGGATATAGAAGAAATAAAGTCTGAGTGGATGAACGAAAAGGACTTTGAAGTATATCTCACTATCGATAGAGAACAAGAAGGCTGGGATGGACACGTTGGTTTCGTTCCCGCATACGTTAAAGAACTTGGCTTAGATAAGAATATGACGGCTATACTTTGCGGTCCACCTATAATGATAAAGTTTACCCTTGCGGGACTTTTAGAATTGGGCTTTGAAAAGTCAAGGGTTTACACCACGTTAGAACTTCGTATGAAATGTGGCATAGGTAAGTGTGGAAGATGTAACGTAGGAGATAAATTTGTTTGTAAAGACGGGCCCGTGTTTAGAATGGACGAACTTGACGAACTTCCAGACGAATACTGATAAAAGGAGATTTTTATGGCTAATATGGTTAACGTTTATTTCTTCGGAAAAAAATATCAAGTTCCGGAGAGTTTAACAATTATGAAAGCAATGGAATACGCAGGATATGAACTCGTTAGAGGCTGTGGTTGTAGAAACGGCTTTTGCGGTGCTTGCGCAACCATTTATCGTATAAAAGGAAAGCAAGAACTTAAAACTTGCCTCGCTTGTCAAACGCAAGTTGAAGAGGGTATGTACGTTGCAACGCTTCCTTTCTTCCCCCTCGTAAAAAAAGTTTACGATATGGAGAAGATTAAACCGTCTGAGCAAATAATGATGCAACTTTATCCTGAAATTTATGCTTGCATAGGTTGTAACGCTTGTACCAAGAGTTGTACTCAAGACTTAAAAGTTATGCAATATATCGCATACGCACAACGTGGCGAATATGAAAAATGTGCAGAAGAGAGTTTTGACTGCGTAATGTGTGGCGTGTGTTCGGCTCGTTGCCCAGCAGGTATTTCTCATCCTCAAGTTGCGCTCCTTGCAAGAAGACTTTACGGAAAACATATCGCTCCAGAAACTGCGCATCTTCTAAAAAGGGTTGATGAAATTGAAAAGGGCGAGCACGTTAAACTCTTAGAAGAGATTATGAATAAGCCCATTGAAGAAATGAAAGAACTCTACAACAATAGAGAAATAGAAAAATAAGGAGGGAGTAAAAATGTATAAGTACACGGAAGAACAACTTATTTCAATGAAAAAAGTTGAAGAAAGCAGAAAAGAAAGATTAGAAAAACTATTCCCTCGCATGTCAGCAGAAGAAAAAAACACGGTGTTAAAGGAAAATCACCCTGACTATATTGATTCTGCTTACGAAGAATTAAAAGTTGGACCTAATAAAGGACAAAAAGTTTTACACGAACTCGCAGACCTTTTACAAGGTAAATCAAGAATATCCGACTTAGAAATTGACCTTTCCAATCCCGATTTCGACGTGGACGTTTTGGTTATCGGTGGTGGTGGCGCAGGTTCTTCTGCTGCAATAACCGCACACGCTAACGGTGCAAACGTTATGATGGTTACCAAACTTCGTATTGGTGACGCTAACACTATGATGGCTGAGGGTGGAATTCAGGCTGCCGATAAAGAAAACGATAGCCCCGCAATCCATTATTTAGATGCTTTTGGTGGTGGACACTTTGCCGCTAAACCAGAATTATTACATAAACTCGTTAACGAAGCGCCATCTGCTATTAAATGGCTAAACGACCTTGGCGTTATGTTCGATAAGGACAAAGATGGCAATATGATTACCACTCACGGTGGTGGTACTTCAAGAAAGAGAATGCATGCTTGTAAAGACTACTCTGGTGCTGAAATTATGAGAACTCTTCGTGATGAAGTGCTTAACAGAAATATTCCAGTAGTAGACTTTACTTCTGCTATTGAAATTATCAAGGACGAAGAGGGTAAGGCTGCCGGCGCAGTTTTACTCAACATGGAAACTAAGGAAATTTTAATTGCAAAGGCAAAAACCGTTATTATCGCAACGGGTGGCGCAGGTAGACTCCATTATCAAGGATTCCCCACGTCAAACCATTACGGTGCAACGGCAGACGGACTCGTTCTTGCATACAGAGCAGGCGCTAAACTTTTATATGCAGATACTCTTCAATATCACCCAACTGGTGTTGCAGAACCCACTCAAATATTCGGTGCGCTCGTTACCGAGAAAGTTCGTTCACTTGGCGCACAACTCGTTAATAAAGAGGGTAAGGCGTTCGTTTATTCGTTAGAAACGAGAGACGTAACTGCATCTACCATTATTAGAGAGTGCAAAAAGAGGGATAACGGTATTGAAACGACAGATGGAGAGGGCGTTTGGCTTGATACTCCTATGATTGATATTATAGGTGGAGAGGGAACTATTGAAAAGAGAATTCCCGCAATGCTCCGTATGTTCGGTAAGTACGGTATTGATATTAGAAAAGAACCTATCTTAGTATATCCCACTCTTCACTACCAAAACGGTGGTATAGATATTTCTGCAAACGGCGAATCAGAAGTTGCTAACTTGTTTGTTGCAGGTGAGGCTGTTGGAGGAATTCACGGCAGAAACCGTCTAATGGGCAACTCCCTTTTAGATATTATCGTGTTTGGTAGAAACGCAGGTAAGTTTGCATCTGAAAAGGCAAAGGAAGTTAAAGTTGGCAAACTAACCTTAAAACACGTTGCTGATTTTAACGACGAACTTAAAAAAGCAGGCGTTGAGGCAAAAGAATTGTCACCAAAACTTCTTCCCTCATACGCAAGAAAAGCTAACTAAAATAATTTTCATAAAAAATGGCGCTATTAATCTTAATAGCGCCATTAACTTTTTTATAAAATCTTTTCATAAATTGATATTGACATTATGAAATAATTATGATATCATTATGATATCAAGCATAATAAAAATAAAGGAGAATAAAAATGCAAGAAAAGATTTTAAGCAGTAAGAAAAACGGTATGCAAATGTTGGTGTTAACCTCTTTACTATACCTTTTAGGAATTGCAATCTTCGTTGTAGGTGCAATTGCCATAGAGGGAGGAATTGAAGGTGTTGGAGAAACACTTGCCATCGTGCTTATGGTTGTAGGTGCAATATGGTTATGCGTGGGCTGGATACCTTTTATGGGATTGAAGATATTAAAACCACAAGAAGCATTAGTTCTAACCCTTTTTGGTAAATATATAGGCACGTTAAAAGGGGAGGGTTTTTATCACGTTAATCCTTTCTGTGGAACGGTTAACCCTGCTGCAAGAACAAGGCTCAATCAAAGTGGAGACGTTAGCAATAATGAAGACGATGCGCCTTTTAAGTTAAACGCCTCTGGTGAAATCGTTTTTGGCGCAAAGGCAAACAATAAAATTTCCTTGAAAGTAATGACGCTTAGTAATTCACGCCAAAAGGTTAACGATTGCCTTGGAAACCCCGTAGAAATCGGAATTGCAGTAATTTGGAAGGTTGTTGACACGGCAAAAGCAGTGTTTAACGTAGATAACTATAAAGAATACCTTTCTTTGCAATGCGATAGCGCGTTAAGAAATATAGTTCGTATTTATCCCTACGACGTTGCTCAAGGAGTAGACACCACCGGTGACGGTATTGCAGACGAGGGTAGTTTAAGAGGTTCAAGCGAAGTTGTTGCTTCAAGAATAAAAGAGGAAATTCAAAGCCGTGTTGATGACGCAGGTATTGAGGTTATAGAGGCAAGAATAACCTATCTTGCTTACGCACCTGAAATTGCAGCGGTTATGCTTCAACGTCAACAAGCCTCTGCTATCATTGATGCGAGAAAAATGATTGTAGACGGCGCAGTTGGTATGGTAGAAATGGCGCTTGCTAAACTTTCTGAAAAGGATATAGTAAATCTTGATGAAGAAAGAAAGGCTCAAATGGTTAGCAATCTATTAGTTGTTCTTTGTGGCAATAAAGACGCTCAACCTATCGTAAATTCTGGAAGTATTTATTAATTAAGATGAACGAAAAGGGAAAGAAACAAATTCCCCTTAGACTGTCCGAAAACCTTTTTAATCAACTTGCTAAGTGGGCGGAAGACGATTTTCGCTCTGTTAATGGACAGATTGAATATCTTCTAACCGAGTGCGTGAAAAAACGCAGAAAGGTTAACGTTGATAACGAGGAGGGGAAAAATAAAAATGGATGATAAAACTATAATATTGTTAATATATATCGGCTACTTACTTTTGCTTTCGTTAGTCACTTTTATTGCATACGGCATTGATAAGAGAAAGGCAAAAAAAGGTAAATGGAGGGTAAAAGAGGGAACGCTACTTTTTCTTTCCTTTATCGGTGGAGCAATCGGTGGCTTTCTTGCTATGAAAAAGTTTAGGCATAAAACCACAAAAGAACACTGGTATTTTACCTTTGTTAACGTGATTGGGATAATTCTTCACGTAGCCATATTGGTATTTTTAATAATTAAACTTTAAAACAAAAAATGCTTGCTAAAATTTAGCAAGCATTTTTATATTTAATTTTATTAACGAACTAACGTGCCGATAAAGTTATCGTAAGTTGCAGGGAAGAATAAGAATACAACTATAACTGCGCAAAGAGCAAGGAAGACGATTCTTAAAACGAGGCTTCTTTTACACATTGCTTCCATACCAACAACGCCGATAAGGGCAAGCGTTCCATAGTTACGCAAAATGTCAAGAATAAATAAAACGGTATCGTTGGTTATAAATTGTAAGGTTGCGTTAAGTATTAAAACTGCGTACGCAACAACTAAGATTACTGCTAAAATTTCACCTAAGGTGTCCCATAATTTTTCCAAACTTTTCATTAGAATTTCCTCCGCAAAACAAATTGTTTATAATACTATTATATTTTAACAAGGTAAAGTTGTCAATAGAGAAAATGATTTATTATTCAAAAGTCGGTGTGTTTATTTTTCGTTTTTTTGGTTCTATCCCTGAAATTATCACGGCAACCACTGCTATTATTCCACCGAGCAATAGGTTAACACTGAAAGTATCCGTTCCCGTTAGCACGGAAACAAAACCGGTGATAACGGCAGAACATGGTGCTACCACTGCAATAACCGTTGCGTCGATATATTTCATACAATGCGTTCTTAAAATCCAGCAAAGAGTACTAGTTAAAAGAGTCCCACCGATTAATAAAATTAAAAACAAAGGTTCAAAGCAAAAAGAAAAATTTTCTTCTAAACTACCGCCGAAAACGGGCATGCTCATAATTAGCGAACTTATAACGCCAGCTACTGCATATACGCCCATTTGAATCATTACGTAAAGTGAAGAATCTAATTTTTTAGAAAATGCACCCGTTGCAGAGATGTTTACTCCGTAAAGGAAGCCTGCTAAAGCGCAAAGTATTTCACCTATTCCAATACCAATTGTTCCAGAAGATAAGTTCACGCCACTAAGAATAAACGAGCCTACAATACAAAGAACTGCGCCTAAAATCTTAAAAATTGTTGGTTTAACTTTGGTAAATGCGTATGTGAGAATTGGAACTACCACACAGGATAGATTTTCTAAAAAAGCGTATCTTGCAGGGGTTGTGTAGGGCAAGCCTATCTTTTGAAGTATTTCTGCAATGGCTAAAACTAAACCTATTGGCACTGCAATCTTAAAATAATCAAAAGAGAGTAAATGTAATTTTTTGCAGTTTATTAGTAATAGCGAAAGAAAAGCTATTACCCCTACGGCAGTTGCATACGCAGAGGGCGAGGTGTATTTTAGCAAATAGTTAGTATTAATGGGTGCTAACCCCCAAAGGAGAACAACGAGTAGTAATGCTAAAAACCAAACCGTCTTTTTCTTCTTATCTATTGAATTTATCGAGGTGTTTTTTAAATCTGCCATAATATATCCTATCCTTATTTGCATAAATATTATCACAATTATTGACTTTTGTGAAACGGAGTTTTATAATATGGGTGTGAATAAATTTCACAAGGTGAAAATATGGATACTGTAAAAATTAAAGCAATTTTAACTGCGATAAAACATAATAGTTTATCAAAGGCGGCGGAAGAGTTTTCTTACACGCCCTCTGCCTTTTCGCATATGGCAGATTCGCTTGAAGAGGAGTTAGGTGTAAAGATTTTGATTAGAACACCTCAAGGCGTTAAACTGAGTGAAGAGGGAGAAGTTCTTTATTCAAAATTGAAAGCCGTGCTCCGTGCCGAACAAGAAGTTAAAGATTTAGCAAGAAGTTTGTCGGGGAAAAAACAAAACAGTTTAAAAATTGCAGCATATTCAAGCATATCAGAGCATATACTTCCTGAAATTTTAAGCGAATTCAAAAAGGAAAACGCCCAGTATAATTTTTCTATTGCGGTTGGTGACGAAATAAAAAATTTATTAGAAAAGGGAGAGGCGGACGTTATTTTTATAGAGCAAGAAGAAAGTGACGGTTTTTTGTTTACCCCCATTATGAAAGACGAGTATTTGGCGATTGGACAGACGGGAATTTTTTCACAAAGAAAAAACGTGAGGGTAGAAGAACTATATTCTTTTAATTTTATAAATCTTGGAGAAAAGGCAGTGGAAAGAACGGTTTGCCCTGAAAGGTTTATAAGTCAGGTAAAAATAGAGTCGCCGGAAAATTCTTCCGTGCTTTCAATGGTTAGAAACGGGCTAGGGGTTGCGTTTTTGCCAAATTTATCCTTGAAAAATAAGCCACAAGGGGTTAAGGCGTTAAAAACAACGCCGAAAATAACGAGAACGATAGGTTTTGCTTATAAGGAAAGCTTAAAATCAACCATTGTTGGCAGAAAATTCATAGAATTTTTAGAAAGAAAATTTAAGTTAAAGACAATAGAGAACAAAAAAACTAATTAATCGTTGCTTTTAGGGAGATGAAAAATGGAAATGAAAAGTATAAAAAAGGTAGCCGTGTTAGGTTCTGGTGCGTGGGGAACGGTAATTGCGAGCATGCTTGCAGACGCAAATAAAAAGGTGCAAATATACGGGGTTGTTAAAGAGGAGATTGAAGAAATCAATTCTTTTCACACTAACGTAAAATATCTTGGAGAAAAATTTAAGGTAAACGAAAGAGTAGAGGCAACTCTATCTTTTGAGGAGTGCGTAAAGGATGCTGATATTATAATTTTTGCAGTGCCATCTTTTGCGATAAAAGAAACGGCTATAAAAGTAATTCCGTATATAAACGAAGAAACGGTTATGGTAAATCTTGCTAAGGGTTTTGACAAGGAAACGGGCGGAACACTTGGAGAAACGATAAGAAAAACGCTCCCCGATTTTGCAAGAGGAAACGTAGTGTCTTTATTAGGTCCGTCTTTTGCAGAAGAGGTTGGAGAAAAGCAGTTTACTGCGATAACTGCTTCGGCAGAGAGGGAAACTTCTGCAAAGTTAGTGCAAGAAGTTTTCAGCAACGGATATTTCAGAGTTTACACAAATACTGATACGATAGGTGCAGAATATTGCTCGTCGTTAAAAAACATTATTGCGCTTGCCTCTGGTATTTCAGACGGATTGGGTTTTAAGGTTAACACGAGGGCTGCGCTTATTACGAGAGGCATGGCGGAAATTAAAAGGTTTGTAAAACATTTTGGCGGAAAAGAAGAAACTTGTTTTTCACTTGCAGGGGTAGGCGATTTGATACTCACATGCTCTTCAACCACGTCGAGAAACTACACGGCAGGCTTTACTATCGGTTCTACTTCCGTTGAGAATTTTAACGCCACCAACAAAAAAACAGTGGAGGGGGTATATGCATTGGAAATTGCATATAATACGGCGATAAAAAACGGAATTTACGCACCCATTATTACTGCAATTTATAACGTTATTTTTAACGGTAAAAATCCTAAGGACGAGATAAAAAACCTTATGAGAGGGGAACTTAAAGGCGAGTAAAAGGTTCTTAAAAAATAGACAAAAAAACAAAAGAAAAAGCGAAAGAAAAAATCTTTCGCTTTTTGCCTTTTTATTAGTGTTTATCTAACTATTCGCCGATAACCATAATTTGAACGCTTCTCTTTCTGCCACGGGTTTTATCCCAGTCGATAAAGTGAACGAAACCGAACTCTCCAAGGTCAACTTCGCCCTCGTCGATAACGGCGGTAACAGATCTGCCGATAATGGAAGATATAAGGTGCGCCTCAGTGTTGTGGCAACCTCTTGCGTCCTCACCGTGTTCTTCTGCGAACTTTAACGCCTTAGGACCGGGGTGGAGGTAAATACCCTCTCTTCTACAAGTGGGACAAACTTTTTCAAAAACGTCAACAAGGTCTTGTTGAAGTGTTTCAAGTCCCGTCATAGACATATCGAAAGCGCATTCTTGAGTGATAACTGAACAAGTGGTGTGGTGTGAATAGATTACAACGATACCGTTTTTAATACCTGATTTTGCAACCGTTTCTTTAACTTCTTTAGTAACGTCGTGAAAGGTAACGGTTTTGTCGTTTGACATAACGGAAAGCTTATTTTTATAAATCATAATTTTCTCCTTATTTTTTCATTTTTTCGAGGTCGTCTTTAGCCTTTCTGGTTGCGGCAATCATTTCTTCCATAACTTCAAAGGGTTTTTCAGCGTTGCAAATACCAGACGCTGCGCCTGCGCCCTCGCTACCAGCCATAATAAAGTCGTAAACTTGTTTACCGTTGGTAATGCCTGCGGCTTGTTCAACGTAAATATCAGAATCGATAGCCTTAATAGCATCGATAGTGTCTTTAACGAATCCCATATCGGAAACGCCACCACCACCTCCACCGATAAGTTCGGAGGGTTCTGGATTGATGATGTCTGGTTTTAAGTGGGCAAGTGCTTGTGCTTCAGCAGTGGTGTCTGCGCAAGCAAAGACGATAAAATCAAGTTCCCTTGCTCTTTTAATAGTGTCTTTAATTTGTGGAAGTGACATAGGCTTTTCACAGTGGTTTACAACGACACCGTGCGCACCTGCTGCCTTAAGACTTTCGGGAAGTACGCAAGCCATACCTCTACCTGGGTAAATAGTATCCATATAAGGAGCGATGATGATAATGTTTTTGGTGTTTTCGGCAACTCTTCTAATATCTGCATAAGGAGTGGTTAAAAGCACGTCTATATCGTACTTTTCTGCGAGTTCGTCTGCTTTTTTAGCTAAAGCCAAAACGTCGTCCCCGTAGATGTAGTTTTTAGTTCCGATTTCAAAGAAAGGTGTTCTTATTTTTTTCATACTACAAATTCCTTGTAAATTTATTCTTTATTTGATTTTATATCAACGTGAGAATAAAGTCAAGTAAAACGCTTTTTTTTATTAAAAAATTGACGAATTAAGCGATTATAAAGAAATTGAGGGAAAAAAACTATCGGTAAAAATGCAAAATGCATTAAAAAAAAGTGTACAAAAGCACTCAAAGTATGTTATAATAATTATGACTTTATATATTGCTTGCATGATGGGAAACTAATAAAAAACTAAGGGAGGGTAACGATATGGAAAAGAAAGTATACGTTAAGCCTGAAATTAAATTGGTCGAAACCCCTAAGACAGACGTGTTAAACGTTTCAATGGATTTGTCGTGGACTGGCTCAAGTGGTGCAAACTACGGCGAAGGTTGGGAACCTACGAGATAAAAGGAGGAAAAGATTATGAAAAAAACTTTGAGTTTAAGAAAAACCTTAATAGTACTCCTTTCCACGCTTTGCTTAGTGATGGTATCTTTTACTGTGGGAATCGCAGGCGTGTTCTCTGTTAAGGCAGAAGAGCTTACACCTACTGAGGGTCAGTTCTATATGCTTGACGGGGCGGAAGTTAGTATGATGGATGATAATTGCGGTATGAGATTTACAACCGTAATTACGGAGGAATACTACAACAAATTAATGAGCTATGCCGAAGGGGGTTCTTTAACCTTTTACACAGAGATAGGCCCTGTAGGCTTTGCTCCAAAAACTGATTATTATACCGAGGAGCTTGTCTTTGACGAAAAAGGTGAGGCAAAGATTTACGGTGTTATAACCTACGGTGGCTTGACAGGAAATGAAAAAAAGGAAGCTGCTGCCGTTGATTTAACGGGTAAAGCATATGCTAAAGTAGTATTAAACGACGGAACGGAGCATGAAATTCCCGCAACGAGAAAGGATACTACTCGTTCAATGAGAGCCGTTGCAAACATGTCTTTAATTGAGGATAAGCTTGATGTTGATGGACAAGAAATACTTAAAGAGTACCTTGGCAACGTAGAAAGAGAAACAGGGGAAACTCAAGCGCTTACCCAAAAGAATACCGTTGTAACGTTTAACGAGCCGGTTAGTGGAAGAGTTTACTTAAACGCTATTAGAACCAACCTTTTTGTTTCCAACACTAATAAAGTAGACATAGCTGGACATATCAACTGGGATATTGTTGACGTGAATGATGAATTTACCGTTTCCGTTTTTGGTAATAACGGAAAGAGTGTATATGACGTTTCTTCTAAAAACGTTAGTTATAATTCAGAACTCGTATATAAAGATGCAAATGGTAATCTAAAATCCGATTACACAATTGTTGCGTCGTCAGGGACAAACTCAAGCGAGCCTGCGGAACAATTAGTGGAAATTTTTGAAAGAGTTACCGGTGTACCCAATATAGTAAGTGATAAGTCTAAAGATACATCTGCTTTATCAAATGCAACGATAGAGGGTAATTATATTTGCATAGGTGTTAACAACTCTTTCTTCAAATCGTCTGGCATAAAATATGATAAAGAAGAACTTAAGAACGGTGGATGCGTTATTGCCACTAAAGGTAACAGCATTTTCATCTTTGGTGGAGATGAAACGTCGTCCACCACCGCGGGAGACGCTAACTCCACGGCAGTGTTTAAGTTTGCAGAAGAATACTTTAACTTTGTTGTTACCGGTATAGTACCAGACCCCGTTACGGAAAAGATTAATACGCTTGGTAACGGCGATTCTTTATCTTACAACTATATGGATTACTATACGTTTAATCACGACGATTTGAGTGAGACGTTGGCTGAAAATGGATCGTCTGTTTTAATTAAATCTGGGCTTTATAAATTTATTCCTGACGTAGATAGGAGATTGGCAAGTTACGGCACTTACACGCAAACCCTTAACGAAGCCCTTGGCATAAATGGAGAACAAAGAAAAGATTTCCAATATACTTATTCAATTGATTACGAAGATTATCTAATAATAGCAAATCATACTAATGAAAATGGTGAAAAGGACGGGTTTGCTGAAAGAAGATATACTTGTTCTAATGGACACGTTCAATATTCAGCGACAGTTCCCACCGTTTGTGAGAGATCAAGTTGCTCGGCGACAACCCTTACCGACACTACCGCAACGCTTGCTGGATACAAAGAGGCATGGTACTACGTTTGTTTGACTTGTGGAAAAGGAACGGTTGCATTTGAAACGCCTACTACTTGCCTTGCAAACTATAATCTTTGCGTAAATGGAGAGACGGGGCATCAATGTGACGGAACAACCCTTAAGAGTGCAACTTATGAGTTTTTACATAATGCAAACTTCCATTTGCCAATTCAAAACTACCTAAAAGATCATCAAGACTGGTTTGGTGACGATATTGAGTACAGATGCTCTGACTGTAATAAAATTTATTATTGGAATTCTTATTATAAAACGGATTTGACGGAAGAGCAATTAAAGAGCAACAATCCAGAAGATTTTATTAAGGCAGAAAGTGATAGAAAATGCTCTCAAACAAATTGCAATGGAACGATTAACAGAGAATACGTTATTACAAAAAATGATTATTATTGTGAAAAGTGTTTAAAGCAGTTTGATGGGGCTGAGGGGGCAGTGCATAACGTAATCGACACCTCTGTTTCATGTGACGGAAAGAAAGTATTGCGCCCAAGTGTAATATGTGAAGAGGCTACCTCTGAGGAAATAATAAAAGCAAAAATTACTCCCGGTGATAATTCACCTCACAAAATGCAACCTTGCTTTACAGCTCACGGTAACCAAGCTGAATATAAATTAATGGTTGCAGAGGTTGCTAAAAACTTTGTAAGCAATCTAAAATATCGTGCAGAAGAAAATAAATATAAGAACTTTGGTTCTATTATGGTTATCGATGGAACGAGACACTGTGAATGTAAACATTGCGTAATGCATTTTATTAAATACGGCACGATGTCAAGCACCATGATCAAGTTTATCAATGATGTTTCTAAGCTTCTTGATGCTTGGATGAATTTTGACGAGGGATATATCGCAGATTGGTATGGCGTATCTGCGGAATCAGACGATGTAAAATTTTGGTGGAGTTTATACAACTCTAATGGTGAGAAAACTGACCCAATTAATGAAAAAACCATTAAAAACTATGCAAGACCGTTAACGTTAAGTTTCTTTGCATATACGGGAAAAAGCGAAAACTCAACCACTGCTGATAGACCTGCTCCCGTAAAATTTAACGAAAATACGAATAAATACGAGGCTCTTGACCCCAGTTTAAAAATGTACAAGGGAGACTACGTGTCAACGGGCGTGTACTTAGTTACTAATGAAGACAGATTTACGGATATTCTCAATGCCGATGGAGAGCCTCTCTACTCCTACGATGGTATTTATGAAGGTAGTGAGGAAGTATTAAAAGGGATCTATAACGGAGAAGACTCTATTTATAAGTATCTAAATACCGAGGGAAAAGGTACTACGGCAAGAAACATTTTAACTCAGTGGGGAGAATTGTCAGATGGCAATAAAATGTACTTGTGGATAAACACTCAAGATTCATATCGTACAACCATCCCATATTATTCTGCAAACCTTATGGATGCTGAGTATCTTTCCTTCCTAAATAACATTAATGCAGATGGTGTTTTCTTCTATGCTGGTATAGGCGAGAAGAAAGCGGTAACAGGTTACGGTAACTTAAAGATATACGTAAATGCTAAGCAAATGTGGGAAACGGGTGACGACTTAGAAACCTACGAGGAAAAGGAAAGTTACCTTAGCGAGTTAATAGACGAGTGGTTTGATAATACCTTTATTCACCAAAGCGTTGTAGCGGAAATGGAAAGTGCATTTACTCTTTCTATGCAAATGTCTGCAAGGGCAGTATATTTAAGTACAAACTCATCTAAGCATCCGCATTACTCACAATATTATAGTCAATATTCAGTTGGTCAGAGTGGATATACTAACGTTATAGGACCATACGGCGAATATTGGGACGTGCAAAATCTTATTGACCTCTATAACTTTTATAAGAAAGCTCAAGAAGAGCTTATAAAAATATATGAAGAAAAGGGTGTTTATAATAGTGAGACGGGCGAGTGGTCGAGTACTGCAGATTACGTTAAGTTCCTTAAAATTAAGTCTATGATAGATAGCGAATGGTATTCTCCCTTAATGCTGATAACTCGTTACTACTTAAACGATGCAAAAGTTATTAAAAATAGGGCTGAATACGTTGCTAAGTTTGCTGAAATTATAGAAGAAACGGGCATTACTTATAACGGTGAATATTCTTCTGCTGCTGGTGTTCCCCAATCAAACGTATTACTTCGCTCAACAAAAGTTGAACCAGTTATTTACGACTTTACAGGAAACGGTGATGATAATGCAACTTTAGCGGACAAAGAAACCACGCACACGCCTCTTGCAAAAGAAGAGTACGTTGAAGATGGCGTAACCTACTTTAGATATATTAAGGATATAAATGGAGACAAGGTTTACGAAACCATTTATGACGAAAAGACGGGAGAACTCAACCTCTTCCCTGGTGAGAAATATCAAGTATTACTAAGAGTTACTGAGGATATTTGTGATAGCAATAGCAATGTGATTTATGCTGCAGGTTCTCACGTGGTAAGTACAAACGCGTATTACGGATATACAAAGAACATGTCTGTAAATAACTACGGAAGATATACCGAAGAAGAGCCTAATTATTATTATTTAACCAAGAACTCAGGAATTATATATCAATCGGAAACAAAGTCTACAAACAACTTTGACTTCAAAAGTAGTGCGGCGTTTGAAAAACAAGAATGGAGACAAACGAATTTCCTCCCCGGTGCAAGAGATGACCACGATGTAGTAGTAGAAAACGTTGCAGGTGGAGACAGATGCGTTGCAAAACAATGTGATGAACTTAACATTACCTACGCATTATATAGTGGTATTGGTGTTGATCAAAGATCTTGCTACACTATCCGCATAAATCTCTACTCAAGCATAGGATATACTCCTGAATCAGGATTAGAGTAAAAATTAAAAAATCGACTTAAAAATTTTAAGTCGATTTTTTTATAGACGCATTATATATTATATATAATGTTTAGAGATTATTTTTTAATAAAGCTATCTTTTTTAAGATATTTGTTAGGAGAAACACCATACTTTGCCTTAAAGGAGTTGGAGAAATTATAGGGGTTGTTGTATCCAACTAAATAAGAAACGTCTGAAATGTTTTTTCCATCCAAAATAAATCTTAGTGCCTCCGTTAAGCGTTTGTTAGTTAGGTATTCTTTTAGAGAGTATCCGTATTGTTTTTTGAAAAGTTGGCTAAGGTATGTGCGGTTGTATGAAAATTGTTTTGCAAGAGCATCAATAGTTATAGGTTTCATATAATTTTTATCGAGAAAAGCTCTAATTTCAGCCAAGTTTCGGTTTTTATCGGAATTGAAAATTTCCATTAAAATATTAAAAAGTATTTCAGCAACAGGCTCGGCATAAACTGATCCCGTTCTCGATAAGAGCCTAACCACTTGTGAAAAGTAATCGGTGGAAAGGTGGTGTACGGTAGACACGTCGTCCAATTTTTTCGCATAGTTTCCGTAAAAGCCAATCCAAGCATAAGAAGAAGGTTCGCTACCACTAAAAGCATAGGATATGGGAACGTGAGGTTTTGCAATAAAAACGTCCCCCTTTTTAACCTGGTGGGCGTTTCCGCTTTCGGTAAAGGTGCATTCTCCCTCAGATAGAATATGCACAACGTAACAAAAGCGCTTAGAGGTTGCCTTGGGTTTTCCGTCGTCACTGGGTTTGTTTTGTTTGTAGCCTATGAAAATAGGGGTAAGTTCATCAAAATTAATAATCTTTCCACTATAATCGTTTGCAGCGTAGTGTATAGAGTGTTCTACGGTAACGTATTCTGCCATAAATCCTCCAAATTAAAAAAATGTTAGTAAAAACCTCGTTACTTGATAAAATGTTACCATATTTTTTAGTAAAAAGCAATATAATTTTAAAAAAAGTATATTAACAAGCAAATAAACGTTAGAAATTTAATAAAATATAGTATCACAAAAAACGTTGATTAAAAAAGAAGAAAAGGGTTTCGATAAAACATTAAAAATGGCATTTTAATATTTTTTAATGGCATTTTTTTGTTGACTTATCGCGGCGTTTATAATAAAATAAAGTATACAAGAGGTATAGTAAACTCAAAACACCTTAAAAATGCCAAGACACAGGGCATATATTAGGGTAAAAAGAATAAAAAGCGTGCGTAGATGGTGCAGAAGTTACACAAAATAACATTATATACGCACGTTTATTATTTATACGAGAAAAATGCCTTTAGAAAAAAATATGCAAAAAAGGAACAGGAAAAGGAGATATTTTATGAAAAAATATGAAAAACCTTTACTTTTTCTTATTGAAACCTTAGAAGAAGACGTTTTGAACGTGTCAGTACAATCAGGTATTGACTACAATCTTGACTGGCTTCCTGAGGGGAATTAAGGAGGAGCAGAATGAAAAGAACAGCTAAAACATTATCAATTGTAATAATGGCTTTTGCAATGGCAATGTGCTTTTTCTTTGCTGGTTTAACCTTTATCAAGGCAGAAACTAATGCAACAGA
>JAZSDD010000060.1:0-3639 GCA_045530945.1 Christensenellaceae bacterium | reverse complement strand
ACGATCCGACTTGGTCCTCTACCGTAACTCGGTGGGTCCATAATAACGGCATCGTACCTTCTGCCTCTTCTAATTTCCCTTTCAACAAACTTTTTACAATCGTCTATAATATATCTAACCTTTGCGTCTTTAAGTCCAGATAATCTAACGTTTTCACCGGCACGCTCTACCATTCCTTTAGAAGAATCTACGTGACAAACGCTTGCCCCGGCAGATGCACAAGCAACCGTTGCACCACCGGTGTACGCAAAAAGGTTTAGAACGTTAATTTCTCTATCAGCCTTTTTAATTAAGTCTATCATTAAATCCCAATTTACGGCCTGTTCGGGGAAAAGTCCAGTATGCTTAAAGCCCATAGGTTTAATCTTAAACTTTAAGTCATTATAGGAAATTACCCATTCTTCGGGAAAGGATTTTTTATAATTCCATTTTCCACCACCCGTTTCACTACGAACGTATTTAGCAGAAAGCCCCTCGTATTTATCGAGGTTTTCCCCCGTCCAAATAACCTGAGGGTCTGGACGGAGAAGAATTACCTTTCCCCAACGTTCAAGTTTATAACCGTCACTCGTGGCGATAACGGAATAATCTTTCCAATTTGGCGTTTTCATTATTTATTAACCTTATTTATTATAACCGTGCAAACTGCACCGTTAACGTCGAGCTCTTTCTTAAAGCCCTCGTTGTCACTTTCTAAAATACTATCTGCAAGAACAACGCTCTTTAAGTCGCTTCCGTTAACGAAAGCGTTTTTAATAGCCGAATCGTTAGTTAGGAAGTTAACGTTAATTCTATCGGTAACTTCAAAACCAGCCTCTTTTCTCATAGACTGAATTTTAGAAATAAGTTCTCTTTCAATACCCTCTGCAATAAGATCAGAAGTTAAATTAGTATCAAGTACTACGGTAACTCCCTTATCAGACGCAGAAACAAAGCCCTCTGCACTCGTTGAAGAAATCAACAAGTCGTCCATAGAGAATTCAAACTCATCACCCTCAAACTCAGTTTTATAAACTTCGCCCGATTTTACGGTGTTAACTATCATAGTAGCGTCACACACTTCAAAGAATTTTCTAATCTTACCGAGTTTTGCACCGTACTTAGGTCCAAGAGTTTTAAGTTGAGGTTTAAGAATATAAGAAACAAACCTACCTGCGTCTTTTAAGTACTCAATCTCCTTAACGTTAAGTTCTTCTTTTGCAATTTCAAGAAGTTTTTCAGATAATGGAGTTTTGTTTTCCGCACAAACGAAAACCTTAGATAAAGGCTGACGGTTTTTGATGTTTGAAGAGTTTCTTGCCGCTCTTCCTAAAACAACTATATCCAAAACGTCTTGCATACCCTCTTCAAGCGCTAAATCAATAGCCTTTTCGTCGCATTTCGGGAAATCGCAAAGATGAACGGAAATAGGTGCGTCTTTATAGAAATTAGGAACGAGGTTTTGATAAATAGCCTCTGCCATAAAGGGCGTAAAGGGAGCAGAAATCTTAGCCATCGTTACGAGAACAGTGTAAAGGGTTGTGTATGCGGCAATCTTATCTTCCGTCATATCGTGTCCCCAATATCTTTCTCTACCACGGCGAACGTACCAATTAGAAAGGTCGTCAGTAAAGGCTTGAAGTGCTCTTGCACTATCAAAAATATTGTATTTAGCAAGACCCTCATCAACCGTCTTAACTAACGTGTTAAGTTTAGATAATATCCACTTATCCATTAAGGAAAGCTTACAATCTTCAAGTTTGTAATCAGCAGGATTATATTTATCAATATCTGCATAAAGCACGAAGAAAGCGTAGGTATTCCAAAGCGTTCCCATAAACTTTCTTTGAGCCTCGGAAACGGCCTCCTCGTAAAATCTTGAAGGTAGCCAAGGTGCAGAACCGGTGTAGAAATACCATCTAACTGCATCTGCCCCTTGTTTATCTAAAATAGACCAAGGATCAACTACGTTTCCTTTATGTTTACTCATTTTAATACCGTTTTTATCATTAACGTGACCTAAAACGATACAATTTTTAAATGGTGCTTTTTCAAACAATAACGTTGAAATTGCAAGCAAGGTATAAAACCATCCTCTCGTTTGGTCGATAGCCTCACTAATAAAGTCTGCGGGGAAATGACTTTCAAAGAGTTCTTTGTTTTCAAAAGGATAGTGGTGTTGAGCAAAAGGCATTGAACCAGAGTCAAACCAACAGTCGATAACCTCCTTTTCACGAACAAACGTACCACCACAATCACACTCGAAAGTACAATCGTCGATATAAGGACGGTGAAGTTCGATATCCCCTTCAACCTTGCAAAGTTCCTTTAATTCCGCCTTTGAGCCGATAACGTGAACTTTGCCACATTTATTACATACCCAAACGGGAAGTGGCGTACCCCAATATCTTTCTCTTGAAATACCCCAATCGATAACGTTTTCTAAGAAGTTACCCATTCTACCGTGTTTAATAGTTTCGGGCATCCAATTAACGGAATTATTAGCCTCGATAAGTTTATCCTTAACGGCAGTCATTTTAATAAACCAACTTTGTCTTGCATAATAGATAAGCGGTGTATCGCAACGCCAACAGAAAGGATAACTATGTTCAAAAGGAACTTCTGCAAACAAGAGTTCTCTTTCTTTTAAGTCTTTAATAATTTCTTTATCTGCGTCCTTAACGAATAAACCTGCGAATTTACCAGTAACCTCAACCATATTACCACGAGTATCAACGAGGTTAACGAAAGCAATATCGTAATTTTGACAAACCCTTGCGTCGTCCTCACCAAAAGCGGGAGCGTTATGAACGATACCCGTACCATCTTCCATAGTAACGTAGTTATCGGTAACGACAACGAATACTTTTTTATTCTTTTCAACAGCATCAGCAGTAAAATCAAATAAAGGCTCGTATTCTGCAAACTGATATTCAGAGCCTTTCTTTACCGACAACGTTTCATATTCTTCAAAATATTTAGAAACTAAAGCCTCTGCTAAAACGTAAACCGTTCCGTCGGTAAGTTTGATTTCTGAATAGTTTTCATCAGGATTCATACAAAGGCATACGTTTGATGGAAGAGTCCAAGGCGTGGTCATCCAAGCAAGGAAATATGCGTTATCTCTATTCTTCATTTTAAATCTAACGACAACTGAAACTTCCTTAACGTCTTTATATCCTTGTGCAACTTCGTGTGAGGATAAAGCCGTTCCACAACGTGGACAATATGGAACTATTTTATAGCCTTTATATAAAAGACCTTTTTCGCTTATCGTTTTAATAGCCCACCAAACGGACTCAATGTAATTATCGTCATAAGTAACGTATGGGTTTTCCATGTCTGCCCAATACCCTACACGGTCACTCATTTTTTCCCATTCGCCTTGATATTTCCAAACGCTTTCTTTACACTTTTTAATGAAAGGTTCAATACCGTAGTTTTCAATTTCTTGCTTTCCGTCAATACCTAAAAGTTTTTCAACCTCAAGTTCAACGGGCAAACCATGAGTATCCCAACCTGCTTTTCTTAAACAATGTTCCCCTTTCATAACGTGATAACGAGGTATAATATCCTTTATTACACGGGTTAAAATATGCCCAATATGAGGCTTACCGTTTGCAGTCGGTGGCCCATCGTAAAAAGTAAATTCTTTTCCCT
>JAZSDD010000052.1:0-7114 GCA_045530945.1 Christensenellaceae bacterium | reverse complement strand
GAACGCATCAACATATGTTGGTGCGTTTTTTCGTGTGGCTACGATTCGAGTCTTCTCACCTACGGTTCGCTCCACTGCGTGGGACTGCAACCCCTTTGTCGCCACGGATTACCACCGTTTGCCCGTGCGACATTTCCCCTAAAAGGGGAAGCCCCTCTCCTCTCCGCCATAAAAAAAGGGTGGGCTTGTTCCACCTTTTTTTTATGCCTTGAAAGTAATTTGGAGAGGATTCGAAGTAGCGTTAAAAAACGGTAGACACCTACCGTTTTAGCGGTGACCGAAGATTTTTGCAAGGCATTAGTTTGAGAGTTCCGTTATTTGCCTTGCAAAAAGCAAGAAAGAAATCCTCTCCTCTCCGCCACACGAACGCATCAACATATGTTGGTGCGTTTTTTCGTGTGGCTACGATTCGAGTCTTCTCACCTACGGTTCGCTCCACTGCGTGGGACGGCAACCCCTTTGTCGCCACGGATTATCGCCTTTTGCCCGTGCGACATTTCCCCTAAAAGGGGAATCCCCTCTCCTCTCCGCCACACGAAAACACCTACTAATTAAAATGCACCCCGAACACATAAGTTTCAAGGTGCATTTTTTATTTAAAATAATTTTACTTAATTATAAAGCCCAAACAAGCCAAGTAAACAAGTATCCTGTTAACACTGCAACGGCTGTAAAAGGAATCCCTATCTTAAAGAAATCTGCATTTTTAACTTCGTGACCGTCTTTTCTAAGCATACCTATTGCAACTACGTTTGCAGACGCCCCGAAAGGAGTAATGTTTCCACCGAGTGTTGCGCCTATTAATAAACCAAAGTAGAGCGCAATGGTTACCTCGGGTGAGAACTGACCTGCTAACCCCGATATTACGGGTAACATAGTTGCTACGTAAGGTATATTATCTATAAACGCTGATAAAAGTACCGAAACAAACACGATTACCGTATATAGCAAGAATACGTTTTTAGAGCCAAGGCTTGCAAAGAATGATGCAAGGTCTTTTATTATTCCAACGTTCTCTACACAACCGATAATTATAAACAAGAATATTAAAAACAACACCGTTTGATAGTCGAAAGAATCTTTAACAATTCTTACTGCCGATTCTTTTTTAGTAGAACAATAAACTACTAAAGCGATAACACCGCAAACTAAACATATAACGCCGTTAGTTACGCTTTTTCCAAAGAGCATAATACCCACGTCTAAAAAGGACGTTCCAACTAATAGTCCCATATTTACGAGAAGAATTATTGTTGGAAAAAGACTTTTGACTACTATATTTTCACTTTGATAAACGAGTTTTTCCTTGTTTTTTCTAAACACAAACATCAGAACGGGAATTGTTGCAAGTGCACCGAGTTCTACAGACCAGAATATTGAAAATCTTCCGTTAAAGAAGAAGAAATCAAAAAAACTCATCCCTGCCTCATCAGCAAGCATAACCGAAGTCGTGTCACCAATAAGGGTTGCAGCACCCTGTAAATTAGAAGAAACGGCAATAGAAATTAGCACGGGCACGGGAGATACTTTCACCTTTTTTGCAATAGCCACGCCAATTGGAGCAAGCATTAAGACGGTTGCAACGTTATCTACAAAAGCTGAAATCACTCCAGATAAAAGTGAAACCGTTATAAGCGCCATTATAGAACTTGGCATTTTAGACATAAGCTTGTCCGCAATCTTATTTGGCATGCCACTATCGGCAAAAGTACCAACTGTTAACATAATACCTGCAAGCATAAACACTACGTCGTACTTTATACTCTTAATGGGCGAAATTACCCCGTAATTATCTCCACCACTAATCATTAAAAACACAGCCATTACAAGCGCAACCGCACCCGTTGTCCACGTTTTTTGATTGGAAAATGCAATAATAAGCACGTAAGTTAAAAGAAACAAACATAAAACTACGATTTTTTCCATCTCACTTTCTCCTTATTATATGTAAAATATAAAGACTTTTACCGTAAGCTTTTACGATAAAAGTCTTGTTACAACTACTTTTTAAGTAATTTTCGTTACCGGGTGAAATCACCGTACTGACGACAACGAATTCGTTTAATAAAACGCTAACTACTCCCTTTTATTCCGTTCAGTTTAAGGTTTTATTATTTTAAACCTAAAGCCTCGTAAGTAGAGTTAAACTTTTCAATACAAGCGTTAAATTCTTTTTGCTCTTCTTCGTTAATTGGGAATTCGATAACCTTTTCAAAACCACCTGCGCCAACCATACAAGGAACGCCTAAACAAATATCTTTTGCTCCATATTCCCCATTAACCATAGTAGATAATGGAAGAATAATTCTTGAATCGGATAAAATTGCCTTTACAAGACTAACGGTAGAAGCTGCAATAGCATAGAACGTTGCGCCCTTTGCCTTGATAACCTTTGAACCTGCTGCAACCATACCTGCATAGATGTTTTTTAGATTACCGTCAATTTCATCTTCATTATCGCCGAGGAATTTCTTGCAATATTCTTTAACGGGGAAACCACAAACGGTTGCAAGAGAGAAAGGTGCCATACAAGCATCACCGTGTTCTCCAAGAACGAAAGAGTTAACGTTGCTAACGTCAACCTTGCAGTAGTTTGCAATTGCCTCTGATAATCTATTGCTATCTAATAACGTGCCCGTGCCGATTACTTGATTAACGCTAAGACCGGTACACTTAATCGTTTCATAAGTCATAAGATCAACGGGGTTGCTTACTATTATATAGAGTGCATCAGGTGCGATTTTTGCAACCTCAGGCATAACGCTTCTTAAAATGTTAAGATTTACCCCTGCAACGTCAAGTCTTGTTTGACCGGGCTTTCTGCCGATACCAAAAGTTACTATAACGATATCAGAACCCGCAACGTCACTATATTCACCACAACGAATATTTTTTGAGGGAACACACGCACGACATTGAGTTAAATCAAGAGCCTCCCCCTCTGCTTTTTCTTTATTTACGTCTACTAATAAAATTTCAGAACAAACGTCGGAAAGAGTTAACGTATAGGCAATTGTCGCACCAACGTTACCTGCTCCAAGTATTGATATTTTTCTCTTTTTTTCTACCATTATGCCTAGAATCTCCTATTGTAATTAATTACAAATATAATACCTTATTTTAGGAAAATTTGCAACTTATTTTACCCATTATTTAAAATAAATTTTTACGTGTAACTTCGTATAAATCTCCAGCCCCAACAAAATAAATTTTGTCTATGTTTGTAAAGGCCTTTATTTCCCTTTTAAGACTTTTTTCACAACTTGCATACCTTACGCCTACGTTTACGGTTTTCAAGTTGTTATATAGGGTTTTTCCATCCCCTTCTTTATCATACTTCTCACGTGCTGGAAATGTTTTATAAATTATTAAATTTTTTATAGGCGATAGAATTTTTTTAAAATCCTCCATTAAATACTTAGTTCTTGAGTAAGTGTGAGGCTGGAAAACGAATAACGTATTATCAATACTTTCTTGCGCTAAAATTAAGGCGTTTATTTCCGATGGGTGATGCGCGTAATCTGCAAAACAAGAAACACCTTTATATTTACCAATAAATTCATCTCGCCTTTTTACTCCATGAAAGTTTTCTAACCCTTTTTTAATTTTATAAAATGGCAAATTAATCTCGTTACTAAGCGCAACCACCGATAACGCGTTATATACGTTATGTATTCCCCTCGTTGAAATTTTTATCCTACCAAGCCTAATACCGTATGCATAAACGGTAAAGGCAATTTTCCCGTTAACTTCTTTAACGTTTTTTGCTAAATAACTCGCACTCTCCTTTATTCCGTAAGTGATTAAAGTGGGACAATATAATAATTTTGAGTTTTTATCATCGGCATTAACTAACGCTATAGAATTATGAATAAATTGGTTAACGCAATCAATTTCTTCACCAACGTCTTTATATGTGTCAAGATGGTCGTTATCAATATTAGTTACGATTGAGTAACTTGACTTAATATCTAAAAAATTTTTCTCGTACTCACACGCCTCTAAAACCACCAAATCGTCACTACCATTATTGAAGTTTCCAAAACACTTTCCGTCGCCTCCTAAAAAGACGGTTGGATTATATCCTGCGCTAATTAAAACCTCAGCAAGCATAGCCGTTGTAGTAGTTTTTCCGTGACATCCACACACTGCAAGCGAAATATTAAACCCTTTTACGATATTGCCTAAAAATTCACTGCGCTTAAATATGGGGATTTGCTTTTCTTTTGCACATAGAAGTTCGGGGTTATCCTTTTCTATTGCAGAAGTGTACACAACGGCCTCCACCCCGTCTGGTAGCGCATTTTGATGAGTAACATAAACCTCTGCTCCTAAACTTTTTAATAACAAAATTTCCTCACTAAAACGCTTATCACTGCCGGAAACGGCAATTTTCCCTGCAAGGCAATACTTAGCCAATGCCGACATTGACACCCCACCTATCCCTATAAAATGAATTTTACTAAAATTTTGAATAAAAATATTTTTCACCATATTTTATCGTATGACGAAAAAGTTTAAAAAAGCGATATTTTTGGAGTTTTTTATTAAAAAAAACGCATTTTTTGCAAAAAATTTTTAAAAAAGGTATTGAAAAGTATTATTATATGTTGTATAATATATCTAACATATGATAAGGAAGGTATCTTTTTATGAAAATTACTGACGTAAGGGTTCGCATCGTAAAAAAAGACGATAGCAAACTCAAAGCAGTGGCATCCATCACTTTCGACGACTGTTTTGTTGTGCACGACATAAAAGTTATCGAAGGTAACGAGGGTTACTTTATCGCAATGCCCAGCAGAAAAACGGGCGACGGCGAATATAAAGACGTTGCTCACCCCATCAAAACAGAAGTTAGAGAAGAACTTATTAAAGTTATTCTTGCCGCTTTTGAAGAAGAAAAAGCTAAACCTCAAGAATAGTTTTTTTACACAATTTATTGCGCATATACCTATATGCGTATATTTTTTGATGGTAAAAAACGCCACTTTCGTTTGAAAGAGGCGATTTTTATTTTATAATATTTTTTTTGCTTTTTCTTTTATGAAATTATAGGATTCTAAAAGTTCATCAATGCTTTCAAAATCGTTTTTATAAACTTCTAAGATAAGCGCACCGTTAAAGGACTCCTCGGCAAGCAAGGAGATTAGTTCATCAAAGTCCGTTTTGCCTTTACCAGGCAAACACATTTTTCCATTTTCATCAACGTCTGAAAGGTGAACTGTTGCGATATCTTTGCCCATTTCTTTTAGAAATTCTCTATAATCCACCCCAGACTGTCTTGCTTGTTTTATATCAAGAGTGCCTTTTAAGTTAGGTACTCTTTTTTTTAGTTCATTAAAAAATCCAACATAATTATAATAAGCCCAATGAACGTTTTCGTACGCTAAACTTATCCCTTGCTTTTCACAGACGGAAACTATTTCTTGAGTTATTTTACCAACCCTATCAAAATCAATAGTAATCGGCGTTCTTTTAATTCTTGCAACACCGTGAAAGGTGTAGTATTTCGCTCCGATAGCCTTGCCCGCCAAAACCGTTCCTTTTAACAACTCAAAAGACTCTGCCCTTGCTCTATCGTTAAGGCTATAAAGTTGAGGCTCGAATTGAGTGGTGAGCGTATGTATTGAGTGAACGGGCAGACTCCCCTTCATTTTATTTAACTTTTTACCAAACTTTTTCGTGTATTCAGAATAAGATTCTAAAAAAACTTCCGTAGTTTCCACGCCAAGTTGATTAAGTTTTTTAACGGCATCTTCCGTATAATATCTGCCGAACAAAGATGCCGTTGATATACCGATTTGCATTTTTATTCAATTATAGGTTCAATTAATCCTACGTCCCCGTCGTTTCTTCTGTAAATCACCTGAACGGTTTGCGTTTTAGCATCTAAAAACACGTAAAAACTGTGTCCCAAAATATCCATTTCTTCTATTGCCTCGTTAACGGTCATAGGGCTTAAAATAAATTTTTTCTCTTTTACTAAGCCTGCCCTCTTCTCTTCGTATGCCTTTTCTCCATCAAACGATGCTAAAGAATTAAAAGCAACGTTTTTATTATGCTTATCAAACCTTGTACGATACTTTCTTATCTGTCCCTCTAACTTTGGCATAACTACGTCTAAGTTGTCGTAGAAATTCTCTCCGGAGGCGGTTGCACGAACAAGTTTTCCAGCATAATCCAACATTATTTCGGTGGTGAAAGAGTTCGCCTCTTTTTTAAGGCTTACTTTTGCTTTCGTTTCGTTACCTACAAAATACTTGTCAAGTTTAGCAAGTTTTTCTGTGGTTACTCTTTTTAGGTGATCGTTCACTTCGCATTTTCTTGCAATAATTTCAACATTCATAATATACCTCCTTATATAATAATACGGCAAAAAGATGATAAAATCCTCTTTTTGCCGTAAATTTTTTTAGTTATTAATAAACACGAATTCGTTATCTTCTGCATCAATAGTTACAGACGAATTTTCCCTCAAATTACCCTTTAAAATTTCCTCGGATAATTTATCTTCAATATGACGTTGCAAAACCCTCTTTAACGGTCTTGCCCCGTAATTACTGTCGTATCCCTTATCTACGATAAGTTCCATCGCCCTATCTGTTATTTCAAGCTTAACTTCCATAACCGCAAGGCGTTTTCTTAAACTTGAAAGCATAATATCTGCAATCTTTGCCGTTTCTTCTTTTTCAAGTTTGTTAAACACTATAATATCGTCGATACGGTTAAGAAATTCTGGACGGAACTTGGATTTTAAAGCGTCCATATATTTATCGCACATATTATCGTACTCTTGCGCCTTACTACCGATAAAACCTAACGTCTTTTTACTTTCAACTTCCGTTGCGCCAACGTTAGACGTCATAATTATAATAGCGTTTTTAAAGCTTACCACTCTTCCTTTACTATCGGTAAGCCTACCATCGTCTAAAATTTGCAACATCAAATTAAACACGTCGGGATGCGCTTTTTCAATCTCGTCAAATAAAACTACCGAATATGGTTTTCTTCTAATTTTTTCCGTTAATTGCCCAGCCTCGTCAAAACCAACGTATCCGGGAGGCGCACCGATAAGTTTGCTTACCGCATGCTTTTCCATAAACTCAGACAT
>JAZSDD010000009.1:0-8086 GCA_045530945.1 Christensenellaceae bacterium | reverse complement strand
TGTCTTCCTAAGACCGCTTGGCCTCCGACTTATCAACTTCAAGGTCAATCATTGTAGAAACTGCAACGATATATTCACCTGCGTAACTACCAATAATATGAGCGCCGATTAAAGTATTAGTCTTTTTATTGATTACAAGTTTACAAATACCGTCGAGCGTGGTGTTTTCTGCAACGTATCTTCCAGAGAAAGTCATAGGAATTGAAACGCACTTAACGTCTAACCCTTTTGCCTTTGCGCTTTCTTCCGTTTCGCCTACCGTACCGATTTCAGGATTGGTATAGATAACTGAAGGAATTACGTTATAACGCATAATATCCTTTTTGCCCATAATGTTATTGATAGCAACTTCTGCCTCTCTATAAGCAGTGTGCGCAAGCATGATTTTACCGTTAACGTCACCAACAGCATAAACGTTTGCAACGTTGGTTCTCATCTTATCGTCGGTAACGATTGCGCCTCTTTCCATATTAACGCCGATATTTTCTAAACCGATATTAGCAGTTACTGCTCTTCTACCAATAGATAATAAAATCTTATCTGCGCTAACCTTTTCAGTTTTACCGTTACGTTCAAAAATTACACCGTCGTTTGCAATTTCAGTAACCTTGCAACCAAGATTAAAGATAATTCCTTTCTTTTCTAAGTCCTTTTTAAGAATAGAAGAAATTTCCGCCTCGGTAGGTCCAGCAATTTTTTCAAGCATCTCAACAACGGTAACTTGGCTTCCAACTGAAGAGAAATAACTTGCCATTTCTAAACCGATAACGCCACCACCGATAACAACTAACTTTTCGGGAATTTCAGTTAAATCTAAAATTTCTCTGTTAGTTAAAACAAGTCCTGCCTCAATACCCTCTTTAAGTCCCTTAATGGGAGGAACTACGGGCATAGAACCGGTTGCAACGATTAAACGTTTTGCAAGGAATTTTTCCTCCCCTGCCTTAATGATATAACCGTCGTCTGCCTTGCCCTCGATATAAGCCTCAGCAGATTTCATAGTAACCTTGTTCTTTTTAAGTTGAGCCTTAATGCCTGAAACGAGCATTTTTACAACGCCGTTCTTTCTTTCAACCACGAACTTTTGGTCAACGGTAGCCTTACCCTCAACCTTAACGCCGTAATTAGCAGCGTGGTTTGCATAATCAACAACTTTTGCAGAGTTTAAGAAAGTTTTACTTGGAACGCAACCCTCGTTAAGGCAAACGCCGCCAAACTCTCTTTTTTCGATAACGAGAGTTTTAAGTCCCTCGTGTCCTGCTCTTTCTGCGGCGAGGTATCCACCAGGACCTCCACCGATAACAACTAAATCAAAAGCTTCCATATTTAACTCCTTTTATATGCATTTGCTGTCAGCCAAAAGATTATAGCTGAAGTTTTCAAGATAATCTTTTAAGTCTTTCAAGAATCTTGATGCGGGCGCACCGTCAAGCGCTCTATGGTCGTAAGAAAGTGAAAGTGCCATAGAAGTATAAGGTATAATCTCACCGTTCTTGCCGAGTTTAATCTTTGTTTCCATAGTGTTAACGCCAAGAATACCCGTTTGTGGAGGATTTACTACGGGAGTGAAACTTTCAATGCCCATAGTACCAACGTTACTGATAGTGAAACTACCACCCGTCAAGAGGTCGGGAGAAAGTTTACCCGCGATAGCATCGCTTGATAACTTTTTGCTCTTTTCTGCAATCTCAGAAAGACTCATAAGGTCTGCCCCGAAAAGCGTGGGAACTAAAAGCCCCTTAGGAGTATCGGTAGCAATACCCATATTAACGTGTTCAAAATATCTCATCGTATCACCGTTAACGAGGTGAGCGTTCAAATCTTTATGATTTTTCAAAACTCTCGATAATGCGAAAATAATGATGTGGTTTATAGTGATTTGAGGAAGTTTTAATGTTTCTGCATTATCTTTTAAGTACTTTCTAAACGCCATAACGTTGGTGCAATCAAAAGAAAGCGTGTGAGTAAGTTGAGCCATTGTAGAAAGACTAAGTACCATATTCTTAGCAATAACCTTTCTAATACCCGACATTTTTTCATCTTTGAACGCCTTAACGTCAACGTTTGCAAGTTTATCAACTTTAACTTCTGCACTTGCAGTAGCACTAACGGTTTCAGTTTTAGCCTTAGGATTAACCGATGCCTCTCTAACGTCAGATTCAATAATTCTGCCCTTAGGACCGGTTGCACTTACGTCAGCAAGATCAACACCTAATTTCTTAGCAAGATTTTTTGCTCTTGGTGATGCAAAAATTCTATCTCCGTCTTTAGCGGGAGCGCTTGCATTTTCTGCTTTAACAGTAGCAGTTGCGGGAGCAGTTTCCGTTTTAACCTCTTCTGCAACGGGAGCAGATGCGCCGTCTGGTGCAAAGAAAGAAACGTCGTCCCCTTTTTTACCGATTACGCAAACGTTGGTGAGAACTGGAACTTCATCACCCTCTTCACAGAAGAGTGCAAGAACTTCACCCTCAAATTCTGATTCTTGGTCGAAAGCAGACTTGTCCGTTTCATAAGAGAATAAGATGTCACCCTTTTTAACGGTATCGCCAACTTTTACGTTCCACTTGGTGAGAATACAACTCTCAACCGTAATGCCTTGTTTTGGCATTAGCACGCCGTTAGAAGTTGCAGGTTTTTCACCCTTTGCCTTAGCAGGAGCGGGAGCAGATGCGGGGGCTTCCGTCTTAACCTCTTCTGCAACGGGAGCAGATGCGCCGTCTGGTACAAAAGAAGAAATATCTTCGCCTTTTTTACCGATTACGCAAACGTTGGTGAGAACTGGAACTTCATCACCCTCTTCACAGAAGAGTGCAAGAACTTCACCCTCAAACTCAGCCTCTTGGTCGAAAGCAGACTTGTCCGTTTCGTAAGAGAATAACACGTCACCCTTTTTAACGGTGTCGCCAACCTTTACGTTCCACTTGGTGAGAATACAACTCTCAACCGTAATGCCTTGTTTTGGCATAAGTACAGGATTTGCCATAAATTTTCTCCTTGTATATTAATAGTTATATTTTTTTAGCGTTTTCAAGCACGTATTTTTCCGCCTCGTCAGACCAAATGCCGTTATTTCTATCACAAATATCGGCAAGGTCGGCAAAGAACTTATCATTTTTACCGAGTTCTCTAAAATCTGCAATAGCAGTCATAGGCATAGAAATTTGCGTGTACACGAGTTTTTTTGCACCCTTGATGTTTGGAAGATTTAACGTTGTATCTACAACGGAATCAAGCCCACCAACGTGTGAAATCATAATTGCAGGGTTAATTTTTCCCTCTGATGCAAGTTTGATAGCCTCTTTAAGATCGTCAGTATTTCCACCAGACGTTCCGGTAATTCTATGGAAAGCATAGTGAACGTCATAGAAATTAAACTTAGCGGAAAAATCACTGTTAAGAGGACCAGCAAAGAAGTTTAAGCAACCTCCGTCCCCTAAAAGTTTATCGCCTTGTTCAACGAGGGCAGAAACGGGAGCGTAAACAAACACGTCGTCATATCCCTTACCACCGTTAATCTCTTTCATATAAGCAACGGGGTCATCAACGTTAGAAGTATTAACGTAAACGAGTTTAACGCCGTTTTTAGCAGCCTCTTCAACGGTTAAAAGAGTTGCCGCTCTATCAAGCCTTGCTTGGTCAATATCGGTAACAACCATTAAAGACGGTTTTCTATCGCAATGAATACCGTAATCAATTGCGCCAAGTCCCATAGGACCAACACCTGCTAAAATTGCAACTGAACCACCCTCTTTAATACCCATTTCGTGAGAGTGATTAGCGTAAACGGAGTGATAGTTTTCGTGATAACCTGCGATAATACAAGACATAGGCTCTGCAAGTGACGCCTTAAAATAACTATCTCCGTCGTAAGGAAGTAGACAATCCGCCTCCATAACTTCGTTGGGGATTATAACGTAAGTAGCGTCCCCACCTATATATTGATAGGAATAACCAGGCGCACCAAGACCGTTAAGTAATGGCTTATAGTCAATAGCAGGTTGAATACCGAATTTTTGACCTTCTTTAAACTTTCCTTGCCACTTTGCGCCAACCTTAATAATGTCACCACAAAATTCGTGCCCGATAATAACGGGATTTTTATCAACGTCCTTAGGAACACGCTTGTGGCTTGCGCCTTGTTCTGCCGCCTTGAAACTGGACATACATATACTGTCTGATACTACCCTTGCAAGAATTTCATCTTCTTTAATTTCGGGAAGTTCAAATTCTTCAAGCCTAATATCTTCTTTTCCGTAAAGTCTAACTGCTTTAGTTTTCATTAGGTTTTTCCTCCTTAATTTTCCATTATACATTGTACCATACTTTTTCTTAAAAAGAAATAGTAAAAATAAAGTTGCAAAATAAATTTTTTTATGATACAATATGAACACACTTAATCATAAATGAACAATATAAAATGAAAAAAAACGAAAAAGGGAGTTTTTAAATGTTAACACTTGAAAGGCAGGAAGAAATACTTGATATTTTAAATAAAAACAAGTCTGCAACGGTGGAAGAATTAGCCAGCGAACTGTTCGTATCGGGTGCAACGATAAGGCGCGATTTACGCACTATGGAAGAAAAAGGACTGCTCAAACGCTCACACGGGGGCGCAATGGTTTTGCGTTCAAGCGCAGAAGAGAGCGCGTTTGCAATAAGAGAGCAAGAAAACGTTTCTGCAAAGCGCACGATAGCAAACCTTGCTATAAAACTCATTAAAAGTGGAGATTCGCTTTTTATCGATTCAAGTTCTACAACGGGCTACGTTATTCCCCTATTAAATAGTTTAAAATACTTGACGGTTACTACCATTGGTTTAAGAAACGCTCTTCTTCTTTCAGAGAATAACACTACGAAAATTTATATTGCCGGTGGACACGTTCAAAACCACTCCAATTCAATAACGGGATCTGACACTCTTGATTATATTTCAAGAATACACGCAGAACTCGCGCTAATTTCTTGCGCAGGCATTGATATAAGGGCGGGATTTACAGACGGAGATATTGAACAAGGCAAGTTAAAAAGGCAAATGAAGGCAAACTCCAAAAAATTAGCAATGCTTTGCGACTCGACTAAATTTGGCAAAACCTTTATGTGTGGAGATTTAGGTTTTTCCGACGTTGATTATTTAATCACAGATAAACTTCCACCAAAAGAGTATTTATCTAAAATAGAATCTTCTGGATGCACCCTTATCTGCCCCGAAAATACCGATTATTAAAATACTTGCTTGAATAAAAAACCATTATTTAACTTAATGCGATATTTTATCGACTTTCTTGTTTTTATAATGGTTTTTGATAAAATATTGAAAAATAACTAACGTTAAATTAAATTTTTTTGGAAATATTATGTATAATTTTTTTGTAGAATCAGATAAAATTAATAATTATTTTTATATCACAGGGCAAGATTATAACCACGTTAAAAACGTTCTCCGTATGAAGGTCGGAGAGGAGTTTTTAGTAAGTTATAACGGCGTTTCAAACCTATGCCGATTAACGGAATTTTTAGAAAATTCGGTGGTAGCAGAGGTTATTAAGGAAAACTATCAAGACACTTCCTTGCCTATTACTTTGTATCTGTTCCAAAGCTTACCTAAAAGCGATAAAATGGAACTTATTATTCAAAAAGCAGTGGAACTTGGAGTAAGTGAGATAATTCCCGTTGAAACGACTAATTGTATCGTTAAATTAGAAAATAAAGATAAAATAAAAAAAGTTTCTCGTTGGCAGGCAATATCTGAAAGCGCAGCAAAACAAAGCAAACGCACTCTAATCCCACAAATATCTAACGTATTATCATTTGACGAGGCGTTAAAACTTGCAGATAATTTAGACCTCTTTCTTGTTCCCTATGAATGCAAAAATGGTATGGAAGAAACTAAAAATGCCTTAAACGCTATAAAAAAAGGCATGAAAATCGGTGTGTTTATAGGACCTGAGGGGGGCTTTACCGAAAAGGAGATAGCAAAAGCAACTGAACGGAACGCCCAAGTTATTTCTTTGGGCAAAAGGATTTTAAGAACGGAAACCGCCGCCATCACAACCCTTTCGTTATTAATGTTACACGCAGAAATGAATTTGAATTAATTTCAAAAGTAAAAAACGAAGTTATTACTTCAACAAAAAATACACTTAAAATTCAATCTAAATCAAAAATAAAATGGCTTTTCGCCATTTTATTTTTTTTAAGTAAAGTTGTTAGTTAAAAACGACATCTAATTCGCATAAGCTATACTTATATAAAACTTTTAAATTACCTAACTAGAAATGTAAAATTTTGAAAAAACTTACCTATTTTTTTCTATAGGTAAACATATTTCGATATATCGTTCTTTTTCCCATTCCCCATTAGGACGCCAATGCATAGCGACAATCTCAGGCTTATTAGCAAAAATATAATCTGCTGATGGTAACCATTCGGTAACGATTTTCTTTCGTATATCTGTATAATCAGTGATAGGGCGTTTTTTCTTTTCCGTTTCAAAAACAACGTAAGTTTGTTTAGGAATAACAATCGTTTCAAAACCCATTTTATCCATAAAACCAACGCCTGTTATGTTAGGATTGAAAAATTCTTTTCTCGTCCACTCATCCAATTCATATGCAACGTAAAAATCATAACCGTCATCATCAATATTTGTTACAACCATATAATCGGTAGAGTAGTCGCAAGATGCCCCCAATAAAAGCCATTGTTTAGCACGAGTTGTGGTTAAAAACGCTTCTTCTTGTTTTACACGTTCTTCACCGTAGGGAACTCCCGTGAATCGTTTTTTGTATCCTACTAAAATCTTTTTAGGTTTTTCTTCAATTCGATATTTCATTTCCCTTTCCCCAGTTAAATTAAGTTTAACGGAAAGTCGAGAAAAGGATTTTAAGGAACAACCTTGTTTTACTTGTGACGGCATTATGCCGTGAAATTTAAAAAATGCACGAGAAAAACTTTCAGGAGTTTCATAGCCGTATTTAAATGCCACGTCAATGACCTTCATTTTCTTGTTTAAAAGGTCTTTCCCCGCAAGTGTTAGTTTTCTTCTACGGATATATTCACCAACCGTGATACCACACATTAGTCCAAATACTCTTTGAAAGTGAAAACTTGACGAATAAGCACGCTTTGCAATTTCTTCGTAGTTTGTTTTTTCGGTAATGTTTTCTTCAATATAATCAATTGCTTTTTGTATTCCTTCTATCCAATCCATTTTTTCAACCTCCGCAATTTTATTATAATGAAAATAAAATAATATTCTTGACTTTTTGTGCTATTACAAAATAAATATAACATATTCTAAAAATTTTATCAATTTACTATTTTAACTCTTAACCTTACTTAAGAAATTTTTTTGCTTTTATTTTTCAATATAATTAGCAAAGCCCAGTGCCTTTTCAACATGAAAACCACTGGGCTTTTACTCTCTACGCAAATCATCCCCACAACTATCCTTTAGGAGCTTGAAATGTACTTAGAAATTAAATCTTTTATGTTAAAAGTCAAACATAAAATTCGTATTATCAAATAATTTCTTTCATAATTTTCGTGTTGTTACGAAAAATTTGTATCGTTTTCTAACTTTTCTGATGAAAATAATTCAATTTCTATTCCAAAACCCAAAATTGCAATCCCCAAAATTTCGCCGCTCTCGTCGAGAAAGGCAATAATTCGCTGCCATACCGACACAGCTTTCTTTGTGCGCCATCAGCGTATCAAGCAAGTCCAGAGCGACATGCAAATCTTCTTTTGTTGCGACCTCCGACTTCCCTGAAAGAAATATCGGATCGTGCATAAGTTCTTTAATCATTAGGTTTTCCTTTCATTGAAAGCGCGAGATACAGCGCGTAAGAGCCGGTTATCACGGTTAGCAGAATTGCTGTGAATATTCGCATCTCTGCAGTCGCGTTTGCCTCGTTGGCAAAGACGCTGAGCGCGTTGAAAGCACCGTGTGTGACAATGCAACCTATTAGGCTTTTTGACATGTAATACATCATCCCGAACATAAAACGTGCTGCGGTCGCATATATCACCTGAAGCAAATTGGGAAGTAATTCACCTCCCGAGCCGTTGATCAGATTAATTATAT
>JAZSDD010000074.1:0-13718 GCA_045530945.1 Christensenellaceae bacterium | reverse complement strand
TTTGCCGGTTATTGTTTTGATTATTTTAATCATGGGACTTATTTAGAAAGAATGGGATACGAAGATTATGAAAAGAATTGCTCAATTTTTTAAGGTTAGTGAAACTGAATTTTTAAAAGATGGTAACTTAAAAACCTATTCTTCTATTATTTTACCCAAGAGGGCAACCACGGGTAGCGCGGGGTACGACTTTTTTGCGCCCGAAGATATTTCCGTTGCTCCCGGTGAAACGGTTAAAATAGCAACCGGCGTTAGAGTGAGAATAAACGAGGGGTGGGTTTTAAAAATCTATCCTCGCAGTAGTTTAGGCTTTAAGTATCGCCTCACGCTCAATAATACCGTTGGAATAATAGATTCCGACTATTATCACGCAGATAACGAAGGGCATATTTATATAAAAATGACAAACTGCGGAAATCAACCCCTTTTCGTTGAAAAAGGCAAGGCGTTTGCGCAAGGTGTATTCGTAGAATATGGAATAACCGTGGACGACGAGTGTGACTCTTCTCGACACGGAGGTTTTGGTAGCACAGACAAATAAAAAACATACTTTAATTTAAGGTGACGATATGAGTAAAAAATTGTGTTTTGTTTTAGGTGCAGGTGGCTCAAGGGGCGTTGCACATATAGGTTTTTTGCAAGCAATGGAAGAAAGTGGAATTAAACCCGATTGCATTGTAGGTTGCTCTATGGGTTCAGTAGTTGGCGCAGCCTATTCTATGGGACTTTCTCCAAAAGAAATGAAAGCGTTTGCCGAGAGTTTGCGTTCAAAAGATATTATCGACCTATCCCCCGCCCTTTTTAGTAAAAAGAGTTTGCTTAGTTCTGTAAAAATGCAAAAGAAAATAAAGCAAGTTTTGGGCGACGTGGAGTTTAAGGATTTAAAAATTCCTTTTGAGTGCGTTGCCGTTGACATTAACAAGGGAAAGGTGGTAACGCTAAACGACGGGCTTGTTGAAGAGGCAGTTAGAGCAAGTTCTTCAATCCCCACCGTTTTCCGCCCCGTTATTAAAGACGATATGGAACTTGTTGACGGTGGAATTTTGCTTAGAGTTCCCGTAGAAAACGCTAAGCATTTTAATGCAGACGTGGTCGTTGCTGTGGACGTTTTGGGTGATTACCGTCCTCACGAGGTTTCTAAAAACATTATCGAACACGCATTAAGAGTTATAGACTTAGCAGATTGCGTTCACACGAAAAAATACTTAAAAGAACATAAGCCGGACGTTTTGATTAAACCAAATCTCGGTGATATGAGTCAGTATAAAGTGGAAAAAATTTCCTTTGCATACGGGCAAGGATACCACAGCGGATTAAAATATGCAGATAAAATAAAGGCTCTTTTAGATTAAAATCATTAAAAATAAAAACTTCCTTAATTAGTTTTAAAGAAGTTTTTTTAATTCATTATATAAAATTTAATTTTAACCCATTAAGGTATGCTTATATAAATTTGCATACTCCCCGTTTAATTCCATCAACTCTTTATGAGTTCCCTTTTCCACTATCTCACCGTTAGCAACTACTGCGATTGTGTTTGCATTTTTAACGGTAGATAGCCTATGCGCAACGATTAGCGTTGTTCTGCCCTTACAAAGTTCGTCAAGCGACTTTTGAATTAAAACTTCCGTTGCGTTATCCAAGGCTGAGGTTGCCTCGTCTAAAATAAGTATAGGTGGGTTTTTCAAGAAAACTCTTGCAATCGATAGCCTTTGTTTTTGTCCACCCGAAAGTCTAACGCCCCTTTCGCCTATAACGGTGTCATATCCCTTTTCAAGCGTTAAAACGAATTCGTGAATATTTGCTCTCTTCGCCGCCTCTATCACCTCTTCGTCCGTCGCAGATGGGTTTCCGTATAAAATATTGTCTTTTATACTTGCATTGAAAAGATAAACGTCTTGCTGAACGATACCTATATTTTTTCTTAAAGATTCCGCCGTTATATCGTTAATATCAACGCCGTCGATTTTAATAACGCCCTCGTTTATATTGTAAAAACGAGGAAGAAGATGACAAATAGTAGTTTTTCCACCACCGGAAGGACCTACGAGCGCAAATATTTCTCCCTTTTTTAGAGATAGAGAAAGATTATTCAAAACGTCTGCCTCACCGTAATTAAAAGTAACGTTTTCAAAGGAAATGCTTCCCTCTAACGTTTGCTTTTCTATCGCGCCCTCCTTATCTTTTTCCCCAGGCGTATCCATTATTTCTACGAAACGCTTAAAACCGGTTACACCGTTTTGATATTGTTCCATAAACATAATAAGTTGTCTAACGGGCGCAAGGAAAACGTTTATGGAAATAATAAAGGTTGTATAATCTCCAAGTTCAATTTTTCCCGCGTACATAAATAATCCACCGGCTATTAACACCACAACGTTAAATACTTCCGTTACGAAAGTGGAGGTGGAGTGAAAAATACCCATAGCCTTATAGGCTTTTTTTCTTGCGTTAACAAACTCGGCGTTGCCCTTTTCAAACTTAACTTTTTCCGCCTTAGAGTTAGTAAAAGCCTTTGTAACTCTAATACCTGAAACACTACCCTCTAACGATGCGTTTATCTGCGCAATAGCCTTTCGACTTTCCATAAAAGCATCTCTCATTTTCTTTCTAACCAGCATTGAAATGGTTATAAGAATAGGCACGCAAGCGAATATTATAAGGGTTAAAATAACGTTTATCGTCATCAAATACACAAAAGATGCGATAATGGATATGGATGAAATTATAATGTTTTCCGGGCCGTGATGGGCAAGTTCGGATATGTCTTGTAAATCGTTTGTTAAGCGTGACATCAACTTTCCCGTTTCGTGATTGTCGTAAAACTTAAAGGGTAAAGTTTGCAAGTGGTTAAACATATCGCTTCGCATTTGGGCTTGCATCTTTACACCGATTATATGTCCTTGATATTGAATAAAGAAATTAAGAAACAATCTTAATAAATATACCCCTAAAAGCGTTAACCCAAAAACTATTATCATTTGATAATTTTTATTAGGGATAAAATCGTTTACCATCGTTCTCGTAAGTACGGGATAAAACATACCGCTTAAAGAAACGGTAAACGCCGCCAACATATCCAAGGCGAAAGTAAGTTTATGGGGTTTGTAATATGAAAGAAATCTTTTTAACATATTATTTTCCTATGGTGTACTTATATAGTTCCGATTTTGGAATACCTCTTTCCTTTGCAACCTTTTTTATTGCGTCTTTTTTAGATAATCCACTTAAAACGTATTTATCTATCAGTTCTTCATCTGATAGATGGGCGTTTTCCTGCCCTTCTTTTGCGCCCTCAACTATTAAAACGTATTCCCCCTTAGGTTCTTTGGATAATCCGTCTTTTAAATTAAATCTTTCTACGTTTTCGTGAAGTTTAGTAATTTCTTTTACTGCCGAGGCATTTCTATCCCCTAAAACGCAATATAACGTTTCTATATCCTTTTTCACGTCGTGTGGGGCAGAATAAAATATAAGGGTTGATAAAACGTTTTTATATTTACCGATAAGATCTTCTCTTTCCGTCTTTTTTTCCGGCAAAAACCCAACGAAAGTAAATCTTGAAGCATCCATCCCCGATAAAACGAGTGCGGAAAGGGCGGCGTTTGCGCCGGGCAAAATAGTGAATTCTATTCCCTCTTTAACAAGCCTTTCAGAAAGAATATTGCCGGGGTCTGATATAACGGGCATACCAGCATCTGAAATTATTGCGATATTTTTTCCCTCTTTAAGTTTGTTAATTATTTTTTCCGTAACCTCTCTTTCGTTAAATTTGTGATAAGAAAAGAGTGGTTTTTTTATATTGTAGTAGTTTAGAAAGGTTAAAGAGTGCCTCGTATCCTCGCACCCTATTTCATCAACCATATTTAAAACTTCTATTGCTCGATAGGTAACATCTTTGAGATTGCCTATCGGAGTTGACACGAAATAAAGCATTATTTCTCCTTAATTAAATAAGTTTTCAAGAATTTTAATTCCGCTTTTTCCACCCTTAACACCCTCTATTAAGATAAGGTACGGTTCTTTACCAATAGCAGAAACCGTTTGTAGTTTTTTAGGCTCGATATTATGTTTTTTAAGGGTAAAAATAACGTCGCCAAGCCTATCTGCACGGTGGCACATATTAATTCTTCCACCAAATTTTAAGCACCTTGAAACGCTTTTAATAAGGTCGTCTAAGGGCAAATAAATTTCCCTCTTGCACATTGCTATACTCTCGTTTTCGTGGCTTGCGCCCGTGCCTTGCGCCATATAAGGCGGATTGCAAACTATAAGGGAAAATTTTTCGTTATACTCTTTATCAATTTCTTGAACTTTGCAGTTCTTTGCAGAAAAAACCTCTTCAAGATTGTTTATTTCTATACTTTTTTTGCTCATCTCATAAAGAGGCTTTTGCATTTCAAATAGAGTAACCTCTTTTATTTTAGAATAGTTAAGCCCGTAAAGATGGAGGGAAACTATCCCACTTCCAGAGCAAAAATCGGCAACGACGTCACCATGTTTAACGGTGGCAAACTTGGATAACAAAACGGCGTCTGACGTGAACTTATAAAGTTCATTATTTTGATATATTTTTAGATTTTTAACGTTTAAATCTTCTAAAACTTCCATATTTTTATAAAAACAAAGGCACGAGTCATCGTGCCTTAAAGTTTTTGCTATTTTCTTACTCTTCAGCAATAGCTTCTACGGGGCATCCGCCAGCGCATGCGCCACAGCTGATGCAAACGTCTGCATCGATAACTGCCTTATCTTCCATACTGATTGCTCCAACGGGGCAAGTGTCTACGCACGCACCACACGCGATACAATCTTCGCCAATTTTGTATGCCATAAGAATTTCCTCCTGTTTTTTCTGTCTTTTATTCTATCACAAAAAATTTCGTTTGTAAACACTATTCGGAAATTTCTTTCTCATCTTTTTCTTCTTTTTTGTTATTGTTTACGTTCTTTTTAAATTCCAAACGGTCGGTTGGGAAATCTTTATACACCTCACTACCGTCCGCATGCGTAATTTTAACCTTTGTAATTAATTTTAGCATATCGTTGGAAATAACCACGCCTTCTCCCTCGGGAGTTTTAACCGTTCCACCAAGTTTAGGCATTTTTTTGTAAACTTCTGCATAATATTCGTTTTCATACTCCAAGCAGCACATAAGTCTACCACAAAGTCCACTTATTTTAGATGGATTTAGGTGTAATCCTTGGTTTTTCGCCATTTTTATAGACACCTTAGAAAATTCAGGCATGCAACTTGAACAACAACACTCTCTTCCACAAGGTGCAATTCCACCCAAAATCTTAGTTTCGTCCCTAATACCAACTTGACGGAGTTCTATTCTAACCTTAAACTTAGCGGCTAAAACTTTAACCAATTCTCTAAAATCAATTCTGTCGTCTGCCGAAAAATAAAAGGTGAGTTTGTTCCCCTCGAAAGAATACTCGCAAGAGATAAGTTTCATCTCTAAATTTAGTTCACGAATTTTCTCACTTGCAAAATCCATTGCTTCAGGAATTCTTTCCTCGTTATGCTTAACCTTTTGCTTATCTTTTTCCGTTGCAAGTCTAACAACGGGTTTTAAGGGATGAGAAATACTCTCGTCTGCAATTTCTTTAACACCAAAAACGACAGTCCCGTATTCTACGCCCTTAGAAGTTTCCACGATAACCCCTGCACCCTCAAGATAAACGTCGCTATCGTTTGCAGGTGCAAAGTAATAAGTTTTAGCAGTGTTTTTGAATTTAACACCTAACACTTTTGCCATTTATATTTTCCCTCCAATATCTGGAACAATAGCCACTCCAAAAGCATAGTGGCGTTTGCATTGAATTTTTTTCTTTCCTTAGCCTCTTCTATCTTTGAAAGAGCGTAAACGCAAGAAGAAAGATTATATCCCACGTTTAGCACGGGGGAAGAAAGTATTTCCCTATTTAAAACCAAGTCTTGCTTCCCAGTAAAACACACGGCTAAATCTCTAAAATAAAGTTCTAAAACGGATAAAAACTCCGTAAAATCTATTTTCTGATTTAATATTTTTACGGAATATTTTAGAACTTCTCTGCTTGATTTCATGTTTTCAAGCACGTCTAAAACAAGGGAAGAAATTTTAACTAAATCTTCACTGCCGTATAGGCTTTTTGCTTTGCTAACCGTTCCGTCTCCACAAGCAACGGCTTTTTTAAGTTTTTCTAAGTCAGTACACTCGTCTTTTAACGCCGAAAAAATCTTTTCATTAGAAAATGAGGCGATTTCCAGCCTTTTCATCCTTGACTTTACCGTTTGTAAAAGTGGAAATTCCGAAGTTGCGCCCAAAATTATGTGAACGTTTTCCGGTGGCTCTTCAAGGGTTTTTAAAAGTTTATTTTGCGAAGTAGCGTTCATTGTTTGCCCTGCGTAAATAACGAAAACTTTTTTGTTTCCCTCAACCGGCTTAAAATAACTTTCTTCAACGATTTTGTTTACGTCAGAAGTTAAAACAGCCCCATCCTTTTCAGGGAAAAACAGCACGTCGGAGTGAATTTCTTCCTGAATTAAGGTGCAATCTCTACATTTTTTGCAAGGATTATCCTCTCTACATAAAATCAAGCTTGCAAAAACTTTTAAATATTGTTTTAAATTCTCCTCGTCGGGAACAATAATCAAATAAGCGTGAGAAAGGGTGTTTTTATCCTTGTCCCTTTTCACCGTTCTATAAGCCTCCGTGTCCTTTACGAGGGAATAAAAATCCGTCATAATATTCCTTTATCCTTTAATGCAGATAGTATCTTTTCTCTTGTTTCCCACTTTTCTCCGCTCGCATCTATAACGATAAAACGGTCTGGATATAACGACGCAAGATTTAGATAGCCTTCGTAAACTTTTTTATGAAAATCCATACCGGAAAGTTCCACTCTATCAGTAGCGTCTACCCCACCCTTTCTTTTGAAAGCGTCTTCGGGAGAAAGTTTTAAAAATACCGTATAGTCGGGCATAAAGTTTTTAACTGCATATTCGTTGATTTTGCTAACAAAATCAACGCCTAATCCCCTTGCATAAGCTTGATAAGCAAAGGATGAATCAAGATAACGATCACAAATAACAAGTTCGCCTGCATCAAGTCTTGGCTTAATTTGTTTTTTAAGAAGTTGCGCTCTTGACGCAGCGTATAATAACGCCTCGCACTCATCCGTCATCTCAAGGTTTTCTTTGTCTAAAATTAAATTTCTTATTTTTTCCGAAATGGGGTCACCACCCGGTTCTCTCGTAAAATAATGTGGAATTTTGCTGTTTTCGAGATATTCTGCTAAGAATTTTAATTGACGAGATTTGCCAACCCCCTCGCACCCCTCAAATGTTATAAATTTACCTTTCATAATTAAACAATCTCTTTTTCATAAATATCACTGCACGCCCTAACTACTGAATTTATGTAGCATACAGTTTCAAATTGTAATTCTCTTTGGTAGGAAAGAAAATCAAAAACTAAAATTACAACGTCTTTGGCATCAGCCCTACCCAACACTTTGAAAAACTCAGATGGGTTGTGTTTGCCACCTTTTAAATTTTCCACCTTTAATCCGTAAATTGCATTTTCCTTTCCTATAGCAATTTCCGTTTCAATCATAGTGTCAAGCGCTTCCTTTGCACTCTCTTCGGTGGCAAGTTCTCTTCTCTGTGAATACTTGGTGTATCTAAATAAAATTCCCTTTTCATCGCCAACTTCTAATAGGTGAGAAAAATCCTTAAATTCATCAACCAATTTATAAATTCTTTTTCTCTCGTACTCTAACCCAATTTTCTTTTGTTCTTCCGTTCTAAAACGGTTATCCTTTTTATAACGGAGCAAAAAAGCCTCATCCATTTTATCAACGGAAAGATTATCTTTATCCTCCGTTAATTTCAGTTTTTCTTCATAAGAAAGGGAAGAAAACTCGTCTTTTAAAAAGGTCGCAAGATATTCTCTGCCGTCTAAAAGAAGTTTTTCAAAATCATAGATGGGAATCTGCACTCCGGAATCGATAAGACTTTTTGCCCTTACCGACTTTCCTTCGCCTTCTTCCACAACGTCGGTAATGATAACGTCGCCCTCTTGCACCCTCATACGCGTATTAAGAATATTAGCCTCGTCGTTAACCACTTCTCCGTTTATAAGCAAAACGTCCTCGCTAAAAGTTTCGTTTTCCAACAACAACGCGTCTAAAAGCCCTGATTCTAAGGAACTATCAACGTTAATATCGTAATAATATTTAAAGTTTTGCCCCGTTGTAACTTCCACCCCAAAAAAAGCGTATAAAAGTTCGAACACAAAGATACCCACGAGTAGGATTACTATCATTAAAATCCAATCGTAGGACATAAGATTATAAAATCTTTGTTTGGTTATCTTGTTATCCAAAACCGTTACCCCCCCCCTAATTTTTAAGGTTAATTATTTTTTTATAGGTTTCATCGTGGGGAATAGTATTACGTCCCTAATAGACGCACTATCCGTTAAAAGCATTACTAATCTATCTACGCCAAAACCAAGTCCGCCCGTAGGAGGCATACCGTATTCTAACGCCGTTACGAAATCTTCGTCAACCTTAGCGTCGTTTCCACCTTTTGCTCTCTTTTCTGCAACTTGCTTTTCAAAACGAGCCCTTTGATCAATGGGGTCGTTAAGTTCTGAAAAGGCGTTACCCATTTCTCTTGCATAGATAAAGTACTCAAATCTTTCAGTAAATGCGGGATTATCTTTCTTTCTCTTAGCAAGAGGAGAGTTTTCTACTGGATAATCGTAAATTATGGTAGGCTGTATAAGGTTTTCTTCTACGAAAGCATCAAAGAAAGCAATTAAAACGTGACCTTTGGTTGCCTTTTCGCCCTCTTCAACTTCAACACCTTTTTCTTTTGCAACTTCTCTTGCTTTTTGGTCGCTATCCCATTGGTTATAATCTACGCCGGCATACTTTTTAACGGCTTCAACCATGGTAAGACGTTCCCATTTTTTACCCATATCAATATCAACGCCTTGATAGGTAATTTTATCCGTTCCACATACCTTTAAGGTTATTTGTCTATACATATTTTCGATTAAGTCCATCATATCGAAATAATCGCTATACGCTTGATACATTTCAACCGTTGTAAACTCTGGGTTGTGCGAACGGTCCATGCCTTCGTTACGGAATATTCTACCAACTTCGTAAACTCTATCAAAACCGCCAACGATAAGCCTTTTTAGGTAAAGCTCCGTTTCTATTCTCAAATACATATCTATATCCAATGCGTTATGGTGCGTCTTAAACGGTCTTGCCGCCGCCCCAATTTCAAGAGGATTTAATACGGGGGTGTCAACTTCAAGATATCCCACACCGTCAAGATATTCTCTTATCGCAGTAAGAATTTTAGAACGCATTACGAAAGTCTTTTTAACTTCTGGATTTGCGATTAAATCTACTTCTCTTTGACGATATCTCATATCCTCGTCTTTTAATCCGTGATATTTTTCCGGCAATGGAAGTAAAGATTTTGATAAGAGTTCAACGCTCTCTGCATGAATAGATATTTCTCCCGTACGAGTGGTGAACACCTTGCCTTGAATACCGATAATATCGCCTATATCATACTCCTTAAAAGCAAGATAAGAATCCCCCAAATCGTTTATAGAAAGGTAACTTTGAATAGTTCCTTTACCGTCTAAAATTACGGCAAAAGACGCCTTTCCCATAATTCTCTTTGAGATAAGTCTACCTGCAACGCCAACGGATTTTCCCTCGTATTCAGCGTAGTTTTCCTTAATATCCATAGAAAAAGCCGTTCTGTCGTATTTAACTATCTCGTAAGGATTCTTTCCCGCCTCTTGAAGATTTTTAAGCTTTTCTCTACGAACTCTTAATATTTCGTTTAAGTCAAGTTCTTCTTGAACTGTGTTTACGTTATTGTTCTCTTGCATAATATATTTCCTTATTAATAAACCTTTTTAACGGTAACGGTGTAGTTGCCCATAGGCGCTTTAACGATAGTTTCTTCCCCTGCCTTTTTGCCAAGGAGTGCGTGTCCGATAGGAGATTCGTTAGAAATTCTTCCAAGTTCAACGTCCGCCTCGGTAGTACCTACTATTTCATAGGTATACTTTTCTCCGTCCTCAGTAACGAAATCTACTTTACTACCTAACGATACGGAATCTTTCTTCTCAGACTCTTTAATGATAACTGCGTGCTTTAACTTAGCCTCAATTTCGAGAATTTCACCCTCAATCATTGCTTGTTCGTTTTTAGCAGCGTCGTACTCAGCGTTTTCAGATAAGTCACCGAATTCTCTTGCCGTCTTAATTCTCTCGGTGATTTCCGCTCTTTTTACGACTTTAAGGTATTCTAATTTTTTCTCTAATTCCTCTTTTCCTTCTTTAGTAAGTATTACTTCTTCAGCCATTTTTTTACTCCTTCGAATTTTTTTAAGTTTTCTTTTTTTACATTTAAATTATAAAACCAAAACACCTAAAAGTCAATGCAAAAACTTAACGCCACCTCCCTTTTGCCTTGAAATCGACACTTTTTACCCTTTTTTGACTTAATTCAATTTTAAATTTTTAACATTTTTTGAAAATTTTTTTCAAAAACCTATTGACAAAGAAATTTTTTATGATAAAATGAAATGGTAAGTTAGATTTTTTCGAAAATAGTTTTTTGTGTTTTCCAGAATAATATATGAAAGAAGGTTGTGCTAAATCGCACAACCTTCTTGCTTTTTAAGTTTTTATCTTTTGCAATAATCTCCGCAACAAGTGCATTGTTCTCCACAACCGTGGGTAACTTTAATGCTGTCTAATTCACAGCAACAGCCTTCTGCATTGTGCTTGCAACTTTCTACGTCGCATCTGATACAATAATTCTTTTCCATAATCTCTCCTTTTTAATTATTATGGTAAAGGTTAAGGGTTTCTATACCTTTTTACTATTGACTTTTTTTACTTTATACATTAAAATATATAAAAAGATAAATAAACGCTAAGCGTTAAGAGGTATATATGAAAGTAGTATTATTAAAAGACGTTAAAGGGTCTGGTAAGGCAGGCGATATTATTGAGGCAAAGGACGGGTTTGCTCAAAACTTTTTAATTAAAAAGGGTTTAGCAAAGGTTGCCGACAATTCAGCAATAAACGAAAACAAGCAAAAAAAAGAGGCAGAAAATTTCCATAGACAAGAAACGCTTAAAGCAAACAAAGCTTTAAGGGAGGCTCTTGACGGAAAGGAAGTAACCGTTCAAGTTAAAAGCGGAAACCAAGGCAAATTCTTCGGCTCTGTAACCAACAAAGAAATAGCCGACAAGTTATCAGAACTTGGGTTTAACGTTGATAAAAAGAAGATAATTCTTCAATCAAACATAAAAACTGCGGGTGTTTATCCCGTAACCATTAAAATTTCGCCCGAAGAAACGGCAAAAATCACCGTTAATATCATAAACTAATATAGTTTGGTTAATAATCACCTTATCGATACACTCCGAAATCAACCTCGGAGTGTTTCTTCCGTTTTGGGTTGACGAAAAACTTTATTTGGAGTATAATTATTTTTATGAAAAAGAATAAGAAAGAAAAAATCGTTTATGAGAAAATTGAGATAGACGAAAAGACCTCTGAACCTATTATTGTTGACGTTCCGATAAAAGACGTTTCGGACGTTTTTAAGGAAGAAGAGACTCTTCCTCCTCCACACGAGGATATGGAAAGTGCTGGAAATCAACTTATTATGAACAAGGTTTTCGGGCTTGATAGCGAGCCGGAAAAGGATTCCGTTTCAAAACGCCAAGCTTTGTTTAAGAAAATAACTTCTTGGGTTTTCGTTCTCTTCGTTGGTATCGTTTTAGGCGTTACCGTTTATAACGATTTCTTTTCTGGAAAAAAAGAACTCCTTTCCTTTACGGAAATGATGGGGGTTTTGGGAAATAACATACAATATTTTGTTTATTCTATTTTTGCGCTAACCCTTTGTTACCTACTTAAAGGATTTAAACTTTCCTTTTTCTGCAAAAGGGAAACGGGCAAGTGGCATTTTAAAACTTGTTTAGGCACGGCAGCCATAGGACATTACTACAATTATATAACCCCACTTGCCGTAGGCGGTCAACCGTTTGAAATTTATCATTTATCTAAAAACGGCGTTCACGGTGGCGTTGCAGCATCTCTCCCTATCGCAAGTTTCTTTTTGCAACAATTTGCCTTCGTTCTTTTAGCAATTGCAAGTTTAATAATGTATAACACCAACGTGCTAAACGCTCCACAAATGTTGCAATTTTTCCCCGCAGGATTAACGGTGCTTGCAATAGTTGGTATAGTTTGCTGTTTCACCGTTCCTTTTTTGGTAGTTTTATTCTGTATATTTCCAAGAATAAGTTATAGAATCGTTTATTTCGTTATTTGGCTCGGTTCAAAGATTGGTTTAGTTAAGGATAGAAGAACGCTTAATTATAAAATGACTAAAAGCATTTTGCAAAATTCAAAAAGTCTTAAGTCCTTCGTATCCAATCCTTTCGTTTTAATAGTTTCACTATTAATTAGTATCGGTGAAAATCTTGCACTTTGTTCAATAGCATATTTCTCGTTAAAATTCTTTGGATATAACCTCGTAGGTGTTGACGGGATTATGGAATGGGCGCAAGTTTGCGTTGTTTGTATGTTGCTTTACTCTGCAATATCCTTTATCCCCACTCCGGGAAATTCAGGAGCTGCCGACCTTTCTTTCTATTTATTGTTTGAATCAGGGCTTGCTACAATAGGAAACGTTGCTTTCCCCGCACTTATGACGTGGAGATTTATGAGTTTTTACTCGTTTATCATAATCGGCTTTATTTTCACTAAGGTTAATAAAGCAAAAGAATTAAAAAGGAGCAAAAAATTATGAAATACGATTATTTGATAGTTGGAGCAGGGCTTTTTGGCGCAACCTTTGCTTACAAAGCAAAAAAAACGGGAAAATCTTGCCTTGTAATCGATAAAAGAAATCATATTGCCGGAAACGTTTATACAGAAACAGTTGAGGGCATTAACGTACATAAATACGGTGCGCATATCTTCCACACGTCAAATAAGGAAGTTTGGAATTTTATAAACGAATTTGCAGAGTTTAATAACTATATCAACTCCCCCGTTGCCGTTTATAAAGACGAACTTTATAATCTTCCCTTTAATATGAACACCTTTTCTAAAATGTGGAATATTAAAACGCCTAAAGAGGCAAAGGAAATTATTAAAAAACAAATTGAAAGCCTTGATATAAAAGAGCCTAAAAATCTTGAAGAGCAAGCCTTGTCATTAGTTGGGCAGGATGTTTACGTTAAGTTAATTAAAGGTTACACGGAAAAACAATGGGGCAGAGATTGCAAGGATTTACCCTCTTTTATAATCAAACGTTTACCCTTGCGTTTCACCTTTGATAACAACTACTTTAACGATAGATATCAAGGTATTCCTATCGGGGGCTACACGGAAATCGTTAACAAAATGCTCGAAGGTGTTCCCGTTTTATTAGAAACTGAGTATAAAGAGTTTATAAAAACTACTAAAGACGAGTTTGATAAAATTATTTATACCGGTATGATTGACGAATATTTTGATTTTAAGGAAGGCAAGTTAGAGTACAGAACGGTTGAATTTAAAAACGAGATATTAGACGAAGAAAACTATCAAGGAAACGCAGTAGTTAACTATACTGAAAGAGAAATCCCTTACACCAGAATAATAGAGCATAAACATTTTGA
>JAZSDD010000025.1:0-22755 GCA_045530945.1 Christensenellaceae bacterium | reverse complement strand
TTTTTATATATTATTTAAAAATAATTATATATTTAATAAAATATAGGGCTTAGCCACCTTTTGCTAAGCCCTATAACTTTTATTTGTTTTTACTTTTTTTTGTAATTTAATCTTCCACAAGAGGCGCACTCAACCACCTCTCCCGTTTTAAGTTTTGAAATTTCCGCCAAAGATAATTCCATTTTGCAGTAACCACAAACACTACTATCCTTGCCGTGTTCTTCAACTTCAAAAACTACTGGATAAACCTTGTTTTCCCTCTTTTTTGCGTATTTTTCCATTAAGGATGGATCAACGGCTTTTTTAAGAGATTCAAGTTCCTTTTCCGCCTCTTCCTTTTTGTCCTTGAAAGACGCCTTAAACTCGTTATACTTCGTTGCGTTTTCCTTGTATTTTTCTTGTTCCTCCTTAGTTTTTTTCTTGATTATAGAATATTCCTTAGCAACAGCAGAAATCTCTTCTTCAAGCGCTTTCAATTTTGCAGAAACGCTCTTAATAGTTGCAGATAATTGCTCTGCTTTTTTAATAACAAAGTTTGCCCCCGTTTCATCTTCTATTCCGTCTAACGCAGAAGAGAACTCTTCTTTTTGTTCTTCCATCTTTTTAGAAACTTCCTTTAACTTTTCATAAGCAAGCAAAAGTTCGCCCGCCTTATCGTCAAGTTTATTCACCATAGCCTCAACGCCGTCAAGAAATTTTTTTGCCTCAACAGCCTTTTTTCTCTCTTCGCTTTTAGCAAGTTCCTTTTCAATTTCACGGAGCTTTGCATCCGCCTCTTGATACTTTAATAAATTGTCTATCATAAAGTTATCTCCTTAACTTTTTTATCGTTTTTTATAAAAATCTTTTGTCCTCGAAATACTCAATTTCCACTTTGTTTTTCAAAGTTTTTTTAATATTCTCGTAATACCTTTTAAAGCCGTAATCTTCCGATGCGTAATGGGGAACTATTAGTATATTTTTCCCCTCTTCAACCAGCGTTTTTATAACGTGGTGAGGCATATCTGAAGTAATAATAACGTCTGCATCGGTAAGGCGTTTTAGCACGAAATTTTCCGCATAAGACGCTCCTCCCCCACAAAAACTTGCACCTTTTTTAAGGCGAGAAGTTCTCTTTCCATACACGGTTACCTTTGAAGTTTTTAAGTTTTTCTTTGCCCTTTTTATAAACTCGTCAAAAGTGAGATTATCAATTTCAAACTCACGTCCGTAACCGTTTATTTCGTCGAGAGCATCTAAAATTCTGTATTTTTTTGCGCCCAAACTTTCAGCAAAACAACTATCTATTCCGTTAGTTGCAATATCTAAATTTAAGTGCATTGAAATTACATTTAAGTTTTGTTTAATAGCACTATGTAACGCAGAAGTGTCCCCCTCAAATGAAAGGCAAGAAATTGGCTTATAAATTGCAGGATGATGCGTTACTATCGTGTCGCATTTTAGCCTTTTCGCCCTTTCAAGAGCCTTTTTGCTAAGGTCTAATGAGAATAAAACTTTCTCGACTTTTTCGTGACTTTTTACGATAATTCCACTATTATCGTAATCACCCTTTTCTATTAATCTGTGCGAAAGTGAAAGGGGCGCAACCCCGTCTAACACTTCAAAAAAAGCATCTAATTTTAACATATTTTACTAATTTTTTCAAGTTCTAACGATAATTCAATTCGGCTTTTTTCACCGATATTATCGTTGCTTAAATACCCCTCGATTTCTCTTTTTTTCTCCTGCCATTTTCTTAAAAAAGCAGATGGTTTAAGTAAAAGGTTAGTTCTGCCAAATAAAATTTCATCCTCAGTTAAAAAGTCCTCTCCCTTTTCGCAAAGCATAACGTCGTAAAACTTTTCTCCTGCAAAAAAAGTATAATCTTTTAATATTTTATAACCATTTTTAATTAGGCAAACTCTAACTTTTTCGCTATTTTTCATAGGTTGAAGAATAAGGGTGTTGGGTAAATTTTTAGCACTGTTAATTATAGCAACTATCTCCTCTCCACCCATACCTGCAACAAGGGCTGAGTCAACTTTTGGAAGTTTTTCAAACCCGTTTGAAACGCAAGGAACGGCTACCCCCTCGTTTACTGATGAGGAAAGTAAGTCTTCGGCTTTTTTAAGGCATTTTGAAGAAATATCTGAAAAATAAACCTTTTTAGCCTTGCCACTTTTAATTACCGCTTGAGAAATATATCCGTGGTCACACCCAACGTCTGCAAAGGTATCACAATTTGGAATAAGGGAAAATAGTTCTTTTAATCTATCCGTCATTAGTCAAGAAAATCCTTTAATCTCTTCGACCTGCTGGGATGACGTAGTTTTCTAAGCGCCTTAGCCTCTATCTGACGAATACGTTCACGAGTAACGTTAAATTCCTTACCAACTTCTTCTAAGGTTCTTGGTCTACCGTCGTCAAGACCGTATCTTAACCTTAAAACCTTTTCTTCTCTTGGGGTAAGCGTGTCTAAAACGCCCAAAAGTTGTTCTTTAAGCATAGTAAACGCAACTGCGTCGGTAGGAGCGGTACTTCCCTCGTCCTCAATAAAATCGGAAAGGTGGCTATCTTCCTCTTCACCGATAGGCGTTTCGAGAGAAACGGGATCTTGAGCAATCTTTTGAATTTCTCTAACCTTTTCTTCGGGAATACCCATTTCGTCGGCAATTTCTTGAGTAGATGGCTCTCTTCCGAGTTCTTGCAACAATCTTCTCGAAACCCTAACGAGTTTATTTATCGTTTCTACCATATGCACTGGAATTCTAATAGTTCTTGCTTGATCAGCAATAGCCCTCGTAATTGCTTGCCTTATCCACCAAGTTGCGTAGGTAGAAAACTTAAATCCCTTTTGATAATCGAACTTTTCTACGGCTTTCATTAGACCTAAGTTACCCTCTTGAATAAGATCTAAAAACTGCATACCTCTGCCCATATATCTTTTGGCAATGGAAACCACGAGCCTTAGGTTAGCCTCTGATAAGAGTCTTTTTGCTTGCTCGTCCCCCTCCATCATACGTTTTGCAAGTTCCGTTTCCTCGTCAGCCGAAAGAAGTGGTACTTTACCAATGTCTTTAAGATACATTTTAACAGGGTCATCCATAGCGATATCGAGTTGACTAAAAAGGTCTTTCTCCTTTTCAAACTCGTTAACTACTTGGATACCGTCTTTTTCAAGCATACGGTAAATTTCTTCGAGTTGAGATGGGGTTGTAGGTTGTTTATCAAGTCTGTCAAATAGTTGTGAAGAAGTTATACTTCCCGCCTTTTTGAACTCGATAATAACGTCGGCAACAACGTTCAATAAGTCGCCCTCTAAAACTACTTCGCCCGTTTCAATGCTTGCATCAACGTCTTTTATTAATTCTTTCTCGTCCATAATTTCCTCCGAGTTATAGTACTTAAAAATATTTATTAGTTGTTTTTCTTGTTCTTTTTTGATAGCAAATCGCTCATTTCCCTTGCAATTTGAGCCCTAATATTGCTATCCGTTTCCGATTGAAATTTCTTAGTTAAATCTTCCAATTTTTTATCTATTGAACGATTGTATAAAGTCTTTATACAATCAGCAAAATAAAGCGCCCTATCGTAACGCTTATTCTCGTCCGTTTCCATACCTGCAATAAGTGAAAGTTCCCCCTCTTCTTCGGGATAGAGTTCGTAAAGGTCGGTAAAATTAACCCTCCTACCCTCGTTTTTGCACTTAACTATATAATCTTGCACTGCTTTATGGAAAGGCAGAATAAACTGAATATCCGCAACGTCGTATTCTAACGTAAATGGTTTTGAAAAGAGATAAGAACATAGTAAATATCTCGATGCAATTAACGCCTTATCCCCTGTTCTTTCGTTAAATTGAGGTAAAGGTTCGCTCTTTTCCTCTTTAAGAATATCAATAGAATAAAGTTCTCTTCTTAACGCTTCAAAAGTTATTCCCGTTAAATCCCTAACCGTTTTTAATAATTCCTCTTGTTCTGCCGGGGAAGAACTTTCTTTAATAACTCTCACTGCGTTAGTTACGAATTTTCTCTTACCGTCAGAAGTTTTTAAATCAAACGTCTTTTTTAATATATCAAGCTTAAAATCTATTAGAGGTTTTGCTTCTGAAAGAAGTTTTGAATACCCCTCTTGTCCCATAGTTTTAACCACGTCGTCAGGGTCCATACCGTCGGGCATTGCAACGACTTTAACTTCAAGTCCCTCGTCTTTAAGAATTTCTAAGCCCCTAACACTTGCTTTTTGACCAGCAAAATCCCCGTCGTAACTTATATAGATTTTTTCTGCGTAGCGTTTTAGTATTCTGGCTTGGTCTTTCGTGAACGCCGTACCCATACTTGCAACCACGTTTTTAAATCCCGCTTGAACTAACGAAATTACGTCCATATGTCCCTCAACGATAATAACGTTATCAAGCCCCTTTTCGTTTTTAAGTTTTTTAAGGTTGTTTATGTTGAATAAAGTGTTACCCTTAGAAAAAACAATCGTTTCTTTGGTGTTTTTATATTTAGCAAAATCCGACTTTTCCAAAAGTCTACCAACGAAAGCAATAACTTGGTTAAACTGATTTATCATAGGGATAATAAGTCTACCGCCAAGCGCATCAAAATATCTTTGATTTTTAACGTCTACAACGCCAGACATTAACATATCCTCGTATGAATACCCTTTGCTTTTTAGATATTCTGGGAGTGAATTAAAATCAAGCGACGCACCTATTCCAAACTTAGTTACCGTCTCCCCCGTGAGTTTACGTTTTAGTAGGTATTCTCTGTGTTTTTCGGCTTTGCTTCCTTTAAGATTATTAACGTAAAACATAGCCGTTTCACGAAGAATAGATAGCGCAACTTCTTTTTGGCGTTTTTGCTCTTTAACCTTTTCGTCGTCATAATTAATTTCAGGAAGTGGCATATGCGCACGTTCTGCCAAAAATTTAACGGCATCGGAAAAATCAAGCGATTCTATTTCACGAATAAAGGTGATAACGTCACCACTCTTATGACACCCAAAACAATAGTAAAACTGCCCTTGCGCATTCACGGAAAAAGATGCCGTCTTTTCGTGATGAAAAGGGCATTTCCCCCAAAAGGAAGAGCCTTTCTGCTCTAACCTTACGTAGCGACCAACCACGTCTACTATATCGTTTTTAAGTTTAAGTTCATCAATGAACTTTTGGTCAAAACCTCTCATTTGTTCTATCCCTATTATTATGGGTTAAATTATAGTTTCCATTTGTCTGGAATAAAAAGTTTGGTAAACAAATTTACCACGTATCCGTCCGACATAGAGGAAAGATAATCTGAAACCACAGTATCAATATCGGTAGTGTTAAGTAAATTATAGTTAAATTCCGGCATTAATTCGGGGTTATCTTTAAAGTAAGAATAAAGCGCAGAGATCATCCTATCTGCTTTAACTTCTTCCTTTTTAAAAGTCTCGTCGTTATAAACGTTTTTGAATAAAAATTCTCTCAAGCTCAGCGTCGCCTCAGCAACGGATTTTTCCATTTCCACCTTGTTTTTCCCGTCACTTTCACGATATATAGAATATATCATAGCGTTAATTCGTTGCGAGGAAGTTTTTCCAAGAATTTCTATCGATTCTTTCGGCAAATCGTCAAAGGTTATAAAACCTCCGTCAATAGCGTCGTCAATATCGTGGTTTATGTAAGCAATACGGTCGGCAAGGTTAACAGCCATCCCCTCTAACGTTGAGGGCTTACAACTCATTTTATGGTTTATAATCCCGTCAACCACTTCACGAGTAAGATTAAGCCCCTTACCGTCCTTTTCCAAAAAGTCAACTACTCTCCCCGATTGAAGATTGTGCGAAAATCCGTTAGGGTTTAGTCTATTAAGTATTCTCTCTCCCGAGTGCCCGAAGGGAGTGTGTCCTAAATCGTGACCTAAGGCAATAGCCTCGGTTAAATCTTCGTTTAGAGAAAGCGCCCTCGCAATTGACCTTGCGATCTGAGAAACGGAAAGAGTGTGCGTAAGTCTTGTTCTATAATGGTCACCCTCAGGGGAGAAGAAAACTTGCGTTTTGTTTTTTAATCTACGGAAAGATTTACAGTGAATTATTCTATCCCTATCACGCTGAAACTCCGTTCTCATAGGGCAAGGCTCTTCTTTTTTAAGCCTACCAACGGTGTCTTCAGAACGCTTAGCAAAAGGTGATAAAAGGGTTTTTTCTATTTTTGCAGTTTTCTCTTTCAACTCTTATCTCCCGTGAAAAAATTTATTACCATATAATTATACTACTCAAATTCGCAAAACCCTTTTTTTAATGAAAAAAAACCGACTTTTTTTATTTTTCGTCGGTTTTTTATTATTTTTTAACTATTTAATATCTTTTTTAGGAATTTACCAGTGTAACTATTTTGGTTTTTAGAAACTTCTTCTGGTGAGCCTTCTGCAACTACTTCGCCTCCGCCGTTGCCACCCTCAGGTCCTAAGTCAACGATATAATCGGCTCTTTTTATCACGTCTAAATTATGCTCGATAACGACTATGGTGTTGCCAGACTCTTGCAAGCGTTCTAAAACTTCTAAAAGTTTATGCACGTCGTAAGAGTGAAGTCCGGTTGTAGGCTCGTCTAAAATATATAACGTCTTTCCAGTTGAACGCTTAGAAAGTTCCGTTGCAAGCTTAACCCTTTGCGCCTCACCACCAGATAACGTCGTTGAACTCTGCCCAAGTTTGATATAACCTAAGCCAACGTTTTGCAAGGTTTTTATCTTGTTGTAAATAGAGGTGATATTTTTGAAAAACTCGCAAGCCTCGTCCACCGTCATATCTAAAACTTCACTGATGTTTTTGCCCTTATACTTAACTTGTAAGGTTTCTCTATTATATCTTTTTCCCTTGCAAACTTCACAAGGAACGTAGGTGTCGGGTAGAAAATGCATTTCAATCTTAATAATTCCATCACCCTCGCAATGTTCACACCTTCCCCCAGAAACGTTAAAGGAAAATCTGCCAGCCTTATATCCTCTCTCCTTTGCGTCAGGAGTGGAGGCAAATAAATCTCTTATATGCGAAAATGCACCGGTATAAGTTGCAGGATTACTTCTCGGTGTTTTGCCGATAGGCGCTTGGTCTATTGCAATAACCTTATCAAAATGCTCTATCCCCTCAATTTTATCCACCTTTCCATCTCTCATTTTGGCTTTATTAAGCCTTAACGCAAGAGCGGGATAAATTATTTCATTAACGAGCGAGCTCTTTCCACTGCCCGAAACACCTGTAACTGCCGTTATAAGCCCAACGGGAAGTTTAACGGTGATATTTTTAAGGTTATTTTGCTTTGCGCCAACAACCTCAAGCCATCTTCCGTCAGGTGCTTTTCTTGAAGTTGGAACTTCAATTTTCCTCTTCCCTGAAAGGTATTGCCCAGTTATCGAGCGTTCTTCATTTATTATATCTTCAACTCCACCTTGGGCAACTATTTCTCCCCCGTGAACGCCGGCTTTCGGCCCTATATCAACGATATAATCGGCTTGACGCATAGTATCTTCGTCATGTTCTACAACGATTAACGTATTACCTAAATCTCTAAGTTTTTTAAGCGTTTTAAGTAGTTTTTCGTTATCCCTTTGGTGAAGTCCTATGCTCGGTTCGTCAAGAATATATAAAACTCCAGTAAGTCCACTTCCTATCTGAGTTGCAAGCCTAATTCTTTGCGCCTCGCCACCAGATAAGGTTACGGCACTCCTTGAAAGGGTAAGATATCCAAGTCCAACGTCTTTCAAGAAGTTAAGCCTTGCCTTAATTTCCTTTAATATAGGTTTAGCAATAATTTCACCCGTTTCAGAAAGTTTTAAGTTTTCTATAAAATCTAAAAGTTCTATTATACTAAAATCAGTGAGTTCGGCAATGTTTTTATCACCAACGGTAACTGCAAGTGCCTCTTTTTTTAGTCTTTTTCCACCACAAACGTCACACTCGGAAACGACCATATACCTTTCAATTTCCATTTTGGTATAATCGCTTGAAGTTTCCCTATAACGCCTTTCAAGGTTTGGAATTATCCCCTCCCAAGAGGAGGTATAACTGCCACTAAACGTTTTAGTGTTATAGGTCATTTTTATTCTTTCACCGTTGTTTCCATAAAGAAGAATATTATATATCTCCTTAGGTAAATCTTTAACGGGGGTATCTAAACTAAAACCATAATGGCTGGCAAGGGATTTAAAATTCATTTCTGCCATCTTGCCACTATCTAAATTCCAACCTGTAACGGTCATTGCACCTTGGTTAATACTCCACTCAGGATTTTTCACCACCAACTTTTCGTCAATTCTATTAGTAAATCCCAATCCGTGACAGTTTGGACACGCTCCGTACGGATTGTTAAAAGAGAATAATCTCGGCTCAATCTCTTCAATATTTATTCCACAATCGGGGCAAGCGTATTTTGTGGAGAAAAGATTTTTCTCTCCGTTAATAACCTCAATCTCAACTAAACCGTCTGCAAGTTTTATAGCCGTTTCGATAGAATCTGCAAGGCGTTTTTCAATACCCTCTTTAACGATTAATCTATCGATAACAACGCTTATTTCGTGTTTAACGTTTTTATCTAAATTAATTTCTTCGTCAAGCGTGTAAACGTTTCCGTCTACCTCTACCCTTGCATAACCACTCTTTTTAAAAGAGGCAAACTCCTTTTTATATTCTCCTTTTTTACCCCTAACAACGGGTGCGTTAACTAAGATTTTAGTCCCCTCTTTATAACGTAGAACTTTTTCTACGATATTATCAACCGTTTGTTTTTTAATTTCTTTCCCACAATTAGGGCAGTGTGGCGTTCCTACCCTCGCAAAAAGTAACCTAAAATAATCGTATATTTCAGTTACCGTTCCCACGGTAGAACGAGGGTTATGTGACGTGGTTTTTTGGTCGATAGAAATAGCAGGAGAAAGCCCCTCGATTAAGTCAACGTCGGGCTTTTCCATTTGTCCTAAAAACATTCTCGCATAACTTGAAAGGCTTTCAACGTATCGTCTTTGCCCTTCGGCATATATCGTTTCAAAAGCAAGGGTACTTTTACCACTTCCAGATAACCCCGTGAACACCACGAGTTTATCTCTTGGTATTTCTAAATTAACGTTTTTAAGATTGTTTTCCCTTGCTCCTTTAATGATAATACAATTTTTCATACTATTTTCTCATTTTTAACTTTAATTTTGCTATCGTATCCCTAATTTCAATACACTTTTCAAAATCAAGGTTATTAGACGCTATTTTCATAAGCGCTTTTAATTTTTCAATTTCTTGAGGTATATCTACCTTTTTAATATCCTTAGTTTTATCTGCTTTTTTAGTTATTTCTAAGGTGTTTACCACGGCTTTTTTAATAGTCTTAGGCGTTATACCGTGTGTAGCGTTATAATCAGATTGGATTTTTCTTCTTCTTTCCGTTTCCTTTATTGCACGATTCATACTTCCCGTGATAACGTCTGCATACATTATAACTCTACCCTCTGAGTTTCTCGCAGCCCTACCTACCGTTTGAATAAGTGAAGTTTCACTTCTTAAAAATCCTTCCTTATCTGCATCCATAATAGCAACTAAGGTAACCTCGGGAATATCAAGCCCCTCTCTTAAAAGGTTAATACCACACAAAACGTCAAACTCTCCGTTTCTAAGCCCACCAACTATTTCAATACGTTCCATTGTGTCGATATCGCTATGCATATATTTAACCCTTACTCCGTTATCACGAAGATAATCTGTTAAACTTTCTGCCATTTTTTTAGTTAGCGTGGTTATTAGTACCCTACCGTTTGAAGAAACGGTTTTATTAATTTCCACTAACAAATCGTCTATCTGATTTTTGGTTGGTCTAACAAAAATTTCAGGGTCTATTAAACCTGTTGGACGAATAAGTTGCTCCACCACTTGCCCCGCTTGTTTAAGTTCGTAAGGCGCAGGAGTTGCGGAAACACAAATAAGTTGACCTACTCTTTTATCAAACTCTTCAAAGGTAAGCGGTCTATTGTCAAACGCCGATTTAAGCCTAAATCCGTACTCAACGAGGCTTTGTTTTCTCGAACGGTCTCCATTATACATTGCGCCAATTTGAGGGATTGTCATATGAGATTCGTCAATAAAGGTTATAAAATCTTTGGGAAAATAATCTAAAAGGGTAAAGGGAGGCTCTCCAACCTCTCTACCGTCAAAATATCTGCTATAATTTTCTATTCCCTTGCAAAAACCTATTTCCTTTATCATTTCGATATCGTAATCGGTGCGTTGACTTAACCTTTGCGCCTCTAAAAGTTTACCACTTTCTTTAAGTAAATAAACTTCATTTTCCTTATCTTTTTCAATTATTGCAAGTGCTTTTTGAAGTTTTTCGTTTGCAACGGCATAATGGCTTGCGGGAAAAATTACGGCGTGTTTCAGTTCTGAGATTACCCTCCCTGAAACAAACTCCGTTTCGCAAACTCTTTCTATTTCGTCACCAAAAAACTCCACTCTAATAACGATTTCCGTGTTCGAAGAGGGAAAAATATCCACTATATCTCCCCTAACCCTAAATGAGGAACGAGAAAAATCTACGTCACGCCTAACGTATTGAATTGCAACGAGTTTTCTAATAAGTTCGTCCCTTGAAATATTATCTTGCGGTCTAATGGAAACTGCAAGCCTATAATAATCTTCCGGCGCGCCAAGTCCGTAAATACAAGAAACTGAGGCAACGACAATAGTATCTCTTCGCTCTGCCAAAGAACAAGTTGCCGAGTGACGCAACTTATCAATCTCGTCGTTTATCGCAAGGTCCTTTTCTATATAAGTGTCGGTTGAGGGAACGTAAGCCTCTGGTTGATAGTAATCGTAATAGGAAACGAAAAATTCCACTCTATTTTCGGGGAAAAATTCTCTAAACTCATTGCAAAGTTGCGCAGCAAGTGTCTTATTGTGCGCAATAACGAGAGCAGGTCTATTAACCCTCTCTATAACGTTTGCCATTGTAAAAGTCTTTCCAGAACCCGTTACGCCTAAAAGAACTTGCGTTCTAAGTCCGTCGGTTATCCCCTCTACAAGTTTATTTATCGCCTCTGGTTGGTCCCCCGTGGGCGAATATTCTGAGTGAAGAATAAATTTCCTTTCCATATTTCTTAGTATATCATACTTTTACCTAAAAATAAAAAAATATTTACGCTTTAACAAATTTTTTTGTTTGAGAATATAATAAACCGTAACACAAAGGAGGTTTTTTATTTTATGTGTTCGATTTTTGGCAACAACTGTTGTAGATGTAATAGATCTTCAAACTGTAATAATACCGTTGTTTTAAGAGGTCCTCAAGGCGTACCCGGCCCTCAAGGTGCAAGAGGTCCTATCGGTCCACAAGGTCCAGTTGGTCCGGTGGGTGCAACGGGAGCAACCGGTGCTACTGGTGCTATTGGTCCACAAGGCCCTGCCGGAGCTACTGGCGCAACGGGTGCTACTGGTCCTCAAGGTCCTGTCGGTCCTATTGGTCCACAAGGCCCTGTTGGTCCTGCCGGTCCTCAAGGTGAAACCGGCGCTATCGGTCCTCAAGGTCCAATCGGTGCTACCGGGCCACAAGGTCCTGTTGGTCCTGCCGGCCCTCAAGGTGCTACTGGTGCAACGGGTGCTACCGGTCCTCAAGGCCCTGCGGGAACTAACGACGCAATTTATGCAAGCGTAGGCACTCAGGTAGTTGCATCTGATGCAATTATCCCCCTATCTCTTGACGAGCAGACGACTGATTCAACTTCCTCCGTTGTAAATAACGAGGTAGTAATAGGAGAAGACGGAACTTACCTCGTTTCCTACTACGTAGGAGGCTCTGTTCCTACTAACGAATTTATAACTTCACTCTACCTTAACGACGCACCTATTACTGGCGAAACAATCGTTCAATCAAACAGTGCCGGTGCGGCGGGCAAAACCATCTTGCTATCTTTAACTTCTGGTGATAGATTAGCGCTTTATAATACTTCAGCAACTGAGGCAACTTTATCCTCAGCATCAATAACCGCATTAAAACTCGATTAATTTTTTCTTCTTTTCCTTTTAATCTAAAAATCAACCGCCAAAATTGGCGGTTGATTTTTAATTTATCATTGACATAAGTCTTTTTAAGGTAAGGCGATTTCTCATAAAGGGATGATATTTAAGCCCCTCTTCTCTTAATTGCTCAGTCACGGCTATTTCTTGTGCCGTAAGGGCGCAACCAGCCTTTATCATTGCACTTTTAATTTGTTCGTATGATGGAACGCTTTTAATTATTTCCCTTATTTTATCCCAATTATCTTCTATCGTCTTTGGCAAAATGCCACTCGTTGCCGTAGTTGGTGTGTTAAGCTTAACAACTTCATGAGAGAGTTCTCCGTAATGAGAGTACACGTCCTCCCAATCAACTACTTCTTCGTGAGCGTTAATTTTTTCAAGTTTTGAAAGTTTTTCATATTCTTCCATTATATAAAGGGTTGCAACTCCAACTTTTTTTCCGTGAAAGTCAGATAATTTTCCCTCTAAAAGTTTTTTACACTCCCAAAAATGCGAAACTATATGTTCCGTTCCACTTGCAGGGCGTGAGTTTTTAACAAAACTCATACCAAACCCAGTTAAAAGTAGCGCCTTAAAAACTGCAGCGGCACTCTCTTCGTCGTTAGCGGTAATTTTATCTGCAAGAGCCATTATTTCATCAGTTGCAAGCCTTGTAAGATTAGCCACCTTTTCGCAATAATATTCCCCTGTAATTAGAGATGAAACTTGCCAATCTATTAGCCCAACGTATTTTCCAACCATATCGCCAAAACCGGCACTTTTAAGTTCTGTGGGTGCTTGCGCTAAAATTTTAGTGTCGGCAATAATAACCTCTGGGGATTTTGCAGGGTAGGTAATCTTAAAATTACCGTTTGTAAGAGGAGCGCAATATGATGCAAAACCATCCATACTTGCAGCCGTTGCAAAAACGCAAAGAGGTTTATTTAAGTCCGCCGCCGCCTTTCTTGAAATATCGTGAAGAGAGCCAGTACCGACGGCAATCACACCGTCGTTATCATTTAGTAGAGATTTTATCACCTCTACTTGTTCAACCGTTGCTTCTCTAAGATTTTTATATATCTTTTCCGTTACGTTAAACTCAGATAACGCCTCTATAATACCTTTTGATGCTTTTAAGGTGTTTTCATCTGCAACGAGTAATAGGTTTTTTTTAAGGCCGTTTTTCTTAAGAATTTTTCCAACGTCTTTTGTTATGCCACTACCGATAGCAACCTCTTTTATGCTTAATTCATGTTTAACACCACAAGCGCAATCTGAAAAATCTTTCTTTATTGAATTAAGGTCAAATTTCATATTATTCTCCCTTTGTGATACTTGTTTTACCATCATTATTAACCAAGACTGAAATAGTTTTATCCCTATCCGTTCTAAAAAGATTGTATTCTCTATTAATTTCTTCTAATCTTATCAAAACGTCAGTGGCGGGGTTTCCATTTCTATTGCCTCCACCAACGGAAATTACGGCGTTTTTAGGCTTTAGAAGGGATAAAAACTCATAAGAATTTGCGCCTAATCCACCGTGTGATGATAGTTTATAAAAATCTACGTTAGAAAGATTAACACTCCATCCGTTTATCGTGACGTTTTTATATAACCCAAGATTATAATTTGTTACAATTCTTTTTTCTTCTTTTGCCCCTGCGTCGGCACTAAAAACGAACCTAACGGAAACATATTCAAGATAGATTATAGGCGAAACGTCGTCTGCAAGTCTTTGGTCTGGCATAAATGAAGTGTTAAACTCGTCGTAACTACTATCTTTACCGTCAAAATCGGGAGATATAAAAATCAATGCATAATCTTCGGTAGAAAGACTAAGGTACGTTCTACTAATTTCCTTTTCAATTTCCTTTTGGTCAATAAGAGATATAACCTCGAAAAATTCGGGATAAAGAGCAGTATTTAATATTCGTGGAATAAAAACTTTGCCTATCTCGTATTTGTTAATAATATTCTTGGCGCATCCATAATGCTCTATATCGGGGTGGGATAAAATTAAATAGTCAATCTTTTTGCCATATTTATCTATACAAGAAGAAATTTTATTAAAATTCTCCTCACTATCCTCTCCCGTGTCGATAAGCATAACTTTACCATCAGGCAAACGAATAAGCGTTGCATCTCCCTCGCCAACGTCTATATAATGAACGGCAAGACGGTCATTTTCTCCCGTTTCCGTATTTTTATCCTCAAGCCCGTTAGAACACGTTGGGAGAAAAATAACCGATATAACAACTACAAGTATAAAAGCAGTTATTTTTCTTCTTTTGTGTCTATCAGCCATAGAAAATTATTTCTTCTTTTTTAATTTTTGCAAATCGGTTAAAATTTGTGGCATCATTTCAATTGCGCACTTATAACCAATGTCGTACATTTCCATACCGTCGTTAAAGGAAAGTGAGGAATATCCTGTAAGATCGGGATGCAAGATAACGTTAGAATTTTTATAACCCTTTTCCGATGGGTTTTCCACGCTTGATTTATACGTTGGAAATATCCTTGATAATACTCCACCCTTATTTTCGGAAACGGAAAGGTCAATACCAATAATATAGTCCGCACCCATTTCTTTAACCACGTCTGCTGGGATAGAGTTTGTAAACGCTCCATCAACAAACGACTCACCGTCTATTAGCACGGGCTTAAAAAAGGGTGGATAACAACTTGACGCAGATAAAACCTTGCCAACGCTCCCACTTAAAAAAACTTTTTCTTCGCCCGTGTCAAGATTTGTTGCAATTGCGCCGAAAGGCTTCTTTAATTCTTCTATATCTTTTACACCAATGTTCTTGTCAATTAAATCAAATAAGCCAGAAGTGTCCATATTTATCATAAAGGAATTTTTAATATCTTTTACGTTTACACGGCGTAAAAGTTCTAAAATTTCCACAGAAGAATAGCCGTTTGCTAAAAATGCCCCTATAATACTGCCGATCGAAGTTCCTGCAATATAATCGAACTCTATTCCATTTTGCTCAAATGCATAAAGAGCGCCGAGTTCTGCAAAACCTTTTGCTCCGCCCGAACCCAGCGCAATACCAATCTTCGGAGTTTTCTTTTTTCTTTTAAATAATAAAGAAAATAAGTTCATTTTTTTAAACGTTTTCCTCCTTTTCTTTATTACTTTTAGTAGAAGAAATCTTAAATATAGTTACCACTAATAGAATAATTGCCAAAGCAAACAAGCAATAAAGCACTAAATCAAGACTTATTCCAATAGCAGAACATATTAACGATAAAATCAATATCAACACCCCTGCAACGAAATTACCTAACGTTACGGGAAGTATAACGTTTCTAAACTTTAAGCCTAAAAAGACTGCGATTGCAGTTCCCGTCCAAATCCCCGTCATCGGAAGAGGTATTGCAACGAATATAAAAACACCGAGTGCTTTTAGAAAAACGTCACTTCTTGCCTTTTTATTTTTGCCCTCTCTTTCTTCAAGCGTTTTATATGCTTTTTTTTGAAAATAGCCCTCAATTTTTAAGGCAAAACCATTAAACCATTTGATTTTTTTAAGCAAGTTTAAGATGGGTTTTAATAGAAAATATATAGGAATAAAAATTAGTGTAGAACCAACGTACGCTAAAATAAAGGATAAAATCCAATTTATCCCCGCACTTTGCGCAAAAACAATTCCGCCCTTTAATTCTATTAAAGGAAACAAGGACATTATTACCGTTGCCCAATATTCGTTTCCTATAAGATTTGAAAAGAACTCCGTCATTTTTTACTCCGTTTTTATTGAAATTTCCATATAATATAGTATAATATATATGTTTATAAAATGCAAGTAAAAGTTAAAATCAGTTATAGGAGTTTGTATGGGTTTACAAAAATTACTTTCCGTTATGCGAAAGGGTGTGGAAAAATATAAAATGATTAAAGACGGAGATAAAATAGCCGTTGGAATATCGGGAGGAAAAGATAGCCTTGCCCTACTAAAACTGCTTGCCGAGTTTAGAAGATTTTCCCCCTATCGCTACCAACTTATTGCTATCACCGTTGACCTTAATTTTAAGGACAACCCCTCCGATTACACCCCTATAATAGAGTTTTGTAAGCAAATTGACGTTCCTTATGTTATAGAAAAAACTGATATCGGTGAAATAGTTTTTGACGTTAGAAAAGAAACAAACCCTTGCTCACTTTGTTCTAAAATGAGAAAGGGGGCTCTTTACGACGTTGCAGTTAAAAACGGCTGTAATAAAGTTGCCATTGGCCACCACGCAGACGACTTAATCGATACTTTTATGCTATCTCTTTTATACGAGGGTAGACTATCTACTTTTGCGCCAAAAAGTTATTTATCTAAAACTGATTTAACGTTAATTAGACCTTTAATTATGGTGGAAGAAAATTTAATTACCTCCTTTTCTAAGGAACTACCCGTAGTTAAATCTAAATGCCCTATGGATAAAAACACTAAAAGAGAATATACAAAAGATTTAATAAAAAATATTGGTATAGAGGTTAAAAACGTTAGAGAAATGATATACACTGCCCTAACTCACCCCGAGCGATACAACCTCTTCGACAAGTTTGAAAAGGAAATTGAAAAATTTTAGTTTTATATAAAAGTTAGGCTAACGAAAAATTCGTTAGCCGTTTTTTATTACTTAAAGTATTTAACTGCGGACTTAAACATTTTAATGTCGTAATCACCTAAAACGTTTTTATATAGACCGTTTCCAACACGTTCACTGTGTCCCATTTTACCAAACACTCTACCGTCGGGACTGGTAATACCTTCGATAGCCATAACTGAATCGTTAGGGTTAAACTGAATATCAGAAGTTGCGTTTCCAGACAAATCAACGTATTGCGTTGCAATTTGACCGTTTTTAATAAGTTCACTAATTACTTTGTCGTTTGCAATGAACTTACCCTCACCGTGAGAGATAGGAACGGAAACGATATCACCAACTTTCATATCGCTAAGCCAAGGCGACATATTAGACGCAATTCTCGTTCTTACAATCTTAGATTGGTGGCGTGCAATGGTATTGAATGATAAGGTAGGACAATTCTCATCGGTATCAATAATTTTTCCATAAGGCACTAAACCAAGTTTGATAAGCGCTTGGAAACCGTTACAAATACCACACATAAGTCCGTCACGTTTATCTAATAACTCACTAACTCCCTCTTTAACCTCGGCGTTTCTAAAGAAAGCAGTGATGAACTTTCCACTTCCGTCAGGCTCGTCACCACCGGAAAATCCTCCTGGGATAAATATCATTTGAGAGGTTTTGAGTTCTTCTGTAAATTCTTTGATACTATCAGATAAAAGTTTTTGGTTTAAGTTTTTAACAACAATAATCTTAGCCTCTGCCCCTGCAAGTTCCATTGCCTTAGCACTGTCAAATTCACAGTTAGTACCGGGGAAAGCAGGAATAATTACCTTAGGTTTAGCAACCTTAAAGTTGGTTGTAAATCTACTTTCTGCATTAAAGGAAATGTTTTCAATTTTTTCCTTCTTTTGCGCACTGTTAAGTGGATAAACGCCCTCTAATTTGTTTTCATAAAGTTGATTTAGTTTGTCAAAGGAAAGGACGTTGTCGTTATACTTGATAACTTCTTCGCTAATAACCTTACCTAAATAAATACCCTCTAAATCTTCATCCGTTTCAATAATGAACGCACCATAATTATAGCCAAAAATCTCATTTAACGAAAGGTTATTTTCAAACGCAAAACCAAAACCGTTACCGATAGCCATTTTATAAATAGCCTCTGCAACACCACCGTAAGTCGGAGTGTAGCACGCTTTAATCTTGCCTTGTTTATTGAGATCTGAAACGGTATTAAATAACGAAATTAAACTTTCCGTTTTAGGAAGATTATTTTCATCATAACAAGGTTTAAGTAAATAAACTTTGCTACCTACGCTCTTAAATTCGGGAGATAAAATATCCTTAGTTTTAGCCATGGTAACAGCAAAAGAAACCAACGTTGGGGGAACGCAAATATCTTCAAACGTACCACTCATAGAATCTTTACCACCGATAGAGCCTATTTTAAGTTCCATCTGCGCCTTAAACGCGCCGAGTAATGCCGATAATGGTTTGCCCCATTTAACTTCGTCCTTACCAACTCTTTCAAAATATTCTTGGAAAGTAAGATAAACGTCGTTAAAATCAGCACCAGTTGCAATTAGTTTAGCAACCGATTCAATAACGGCAAGGTATGCGCCGTGATATGGGCTTTTTTCCGTTATAAATGGATTGTAACCCCAACTCATAAGTGAGCAATCGTCAGTATATTTCTTTTCCATAGAAACTTTGTGAACCATTGCTTGAATAGGAGTTTTTTGATTTTTTCCACCGAAAGGCATTAACACCGTGCCAGCGCCGATAGTAGAGTCAAAACGCTCGGATAGTCCACGCTTTGAACAAACGTTAAGGTCTGAAACTAACGCTTTATATCCCTCCTCAAAAGAAGTTGGAATTTCTTTATCGTAATTTTGTGCCTTTACTGCTTTTGCGTTAACGTGCTTTTCTGCACCGTTTGAATTTAAGAATTCTCTTTTAATATCAACGATTTTTTTGCCGTTCCAAGTCATAGTAAGTCTTGGATCAGCCTTAACGACAGCAACGGGTGTTGCGCTTAAATTTTCCTTTTCGGCAAGAGCAATGAACGCCTCTGCGTCTTTGCTTTCAACAACGACTGCCATACGTTCTTGCGATTCTGAAATGGCAAGTTCCGTTCCGTCAAGTCCCTCGTATTTTTTAGGAACGGCATTAAGGTCAATATCAAGTCCGTCGGCAAGTTCACCAATAGCAACGGAAACGCCACCTGCACCAAAGTCGTTACATCTTTTAATCATCTTAGATGCTACGGGGTTTCTAAATAATCTTTGAAGTTTTCTCTCCTCAGGAGCATTACCCTTTTGAACTTCTGCGCCACAAGTGGTGAGTGATTCTGCCGTGTGTGATTTAGAAGATCCCGTTGCGCCACCACAACCGTCTCTACCAGTTGCGCCACCTAAGAGAATTACTATATCGCCAGCCTCAGGACGTTCACGGCGAACGTTTTCTTCGGGAGCAGCAGCAATAACTGCACCTATTTCCATACGTTTTGCAACGTATCCTTTATGATAAATTTCATCTACCATGCCCGTTGCAAGTCCGATTTGATTGCCGTAAGAAGAATAACCTGCCGCAGCAGTGGTTACTATTTTTCTTTGGGGAAGTTTTCCTTTTAACGTTTCTTCAATGGGAACGGTAGGATCGCCTGCACCGGTAACACGCATTGCAGCGTAAACGTAACTTCTACCTGAAAGCGGGTCTCTTATTGCGCCACCGATACAAGTTGCTGCGCCACCAAAAGGTTCAATTTCAGTGGGGTGGTTGTGCGTTTCGTTTTTAAAGAGTAAAAGCCAAGGCTCTTTCTTTCCGTCTGCCTCTACCTCTATTTTAACTGTACATGCGTTGATTTCTTCCGATTCGTCAAGTTTAGAAAGCATACCGTTTTGCTTTAAATATTTTACGGCAACGGTTGCTAAATCCATTAAACAAATGGGTTTGTTTCTATTTAACGCCTTTCTTAATGCGATATATTCTTCATAAGTTTTTTGTAAAAGTTCATCTTCGAAAGTTGCGTTATCAATAATGGTTAAAAAAGTAGTGTGCCTACAATGGTCTGACCAGTAGGTATCAATCATTCTAATTTCAGTAATGGTTGGGTTTCTGCCCTCTTTCTTAAAATAGTCTTGGCAGAAAGTAATATCCCCTAAGTCCATTGCTAAACCGTAAGATTTAATAAATTCGATAAGTCCCTTTTCGTCAAGTTCAATAAATCCGTCTAAGATTGCAACTTCTTCGGGAATATCGTATTGCATAGCAAGCGTTTCGGGAAGTTCATGCTTAGCCTCTCTTGATTCTACGGGGTTAATAACGTGTTTTTTAATTTTTTCAAACTCTTCTTTGGAAATATCTCCGTATAAAGCGTAAATTTTTGCCGTTTTAACGGTAGGTCTATCCCCTTGCGAAATAATTTGAATACATTGTGATGCGCTATCCGCCCTTTGATCAAACTGACCGGGAAGAGGCTCTACTGCAAACACTAATGCGTCCTTAAAGTCCACCTCGCTATAAGTAAGGTCGAGTTGAGGTTCACTAAAAACCGTTTTAATAGCGTAGGAAAAAAGTTCTTCGGAAATATTTTCCGCATCGTAACGATTTAGTACTCTAACCTTTTCAAGACCACTAACGCCGAGTAAAGTTTTAGCGTCTGAATAAAGTGCGTTTGCTTCGTGAGTTAAACCTTCTTTCTTTTCAACAAATACTCTATATACCATATTATTTACCTGCCTTTAATGCTTTAGCGCCGATATCACGGCGGAACGTTGCTCCCTCAAAAGAGATTTTTTCTACGTCTTTATAAGACTTTTCAATAGCCTCACCGAGTGTTGAAGCAATATTTGTTACGCCAAGTACTCTACCACCGTTAGTTTTCAAAATTCCGTTATCCATCTTTGCACCTGCAACGTAAACTCTCTTTTTAACGTCCTCAGCAATGGTCATTTCAAAACCCTTTTGATAAGCCGTGGGATAGCCTTTGCTTGCCATAATAACACAACAAGCGTGTTTATCTTCAAAAACTACGGGGGTGTTAGAAAGAGTTCCGTTCGTAGTTGCCATCATAACGGTTAAAAGGTCTGACTTTAATAATGGCAAAACGACTTGTGTTTCGGGATCTCCAAAACGGCAGTTATATTCAATAACTTTAACGCCGTTTTTGGTAATCATAAGCCCAAAATATAGACATCCTTTAAAGGTTCTACCCTCCTTATTCATTGCGTCAATAGTGGGAAGGAAAATTTTATCCATACACTCTTTCGCAACGTCATCCGTGTAATAAGGGTTGGGGGCAACAGTACCCATACCACCGGTATTTAATCCGGTATCACCGTCACCAATTCTTTTATGGTCCATTGAAGAAACCATAGGTACAACCACTTTGCCGTCGGTAAAGGCTAAAACGGAAACCTCAGGTCCACTTAAAAACTCTTCGATAACGATTTTATCGCCAGACTTTCCAAACGCCTTGTCTTCCATAATAGATTTAACGGCTAAATAAGCGTCCTCTCTTTTTTCTGCGATAATAACTCCCTTGCCAAGAGCAAGGCCATCTGCCTTTATAACGGTAGGGATAGGTGCAGTTTCAAGGTATTTAAGAGCGTCACTTGCGTTATCGAAAACTTCGTATTCTGCAGTGGGAATATTATATTTTTTCATCAAATTTTTAGAAAAAACCTTACTTCCCTCAATAATAGCGGCGTTTGCCTTAGGTCCAAAACAAGGAATACCTTTCTCTTCTAACCTATCTACAAGCCCTAAAACCAACGGATCGTCGGGCGCAACTATAGCGTAATCTATTTTATTTTCTACTGCAAAGTTTGTAATGCCATCTAAGTCGGTTGCAGAAATATTAACGCAAACCGCCTCTTCCATACCACCATTTCCGGGAAGAGCGTAGATAACCTCAACGTCTTTATTTTCTTTAATTTTTTTTATGATAGCGTGTTCTCTTCCACCGCTACCTACAACCATAATTTTCATATTATATCCTTTTTATCTTTTAGTGATGGAATAATCTCATACCTGTAAACGCCATTACCATACCGTACTTATCAGCCCTTTCAATAACTAAATCGTCACGCACTGAGCCGCCGGGTTCGGCAATATATTTAACGCCACTCTTCTTTGCCCTATCAATATTGTCAAAGAATGGGAAGAAAGCATCAGAGCCTAAAGAAACTCCGTCACACTTAGCGAGATATTCTTTCGCCTCTTCATCCGTTAAGGGTTCAGGACGAGTGGTAAAATATTTTTGCCATACGCCTTCTGCCGTAACGTCCTCTTCGTTTTTGTTAATATATCCGTCGATAACGTTATCTCTATCGGGGCGTTTTATTTCCTTCTTGAAAGGAAGATTAATAACTTTTTCGTGTTGACGTAAAAACCAAGTATCAGCCTTAGTACCTGCAAGGCGAGTACAATGTATTCTCGATTGTTGCCCTGCACCAACGCCGATAGCCTGCCCGTCGTAAGCGTAGCAAACGGAGTTTGATTGAGTGTACTTTAAGGTGATTAGGGAAATAATTAAATCTCTTATCGCACTTTCAGGTAAATTTTTATTTTCGGTAACGATATTAGATAATAATTCTTTGTTTATCTTAAAGTTGTTTCTGCCTTGTTCAAAGGTGATACCAAAAACGTCTTTCGTTTCCTTTTCTTCTGGAACGTAAGATGCATCTATCTCAACAACGTTATAAGTACCCTTTCTTTTTGCCTTTAGAATTTCCAAAGCCTTTTCAGTATAACCGGGAGCAATAACACCGTCTGACACCTCTCTTGAAATAAGTTTAGCGGTAATTTCATCACAAACGTCAGATAAAGCAACCCAATCGCCAAACGAACACATTCTATCCGTTCCTCTTGCTCTTGCATAAGCAAGTGCTAAGGGCGACTCGTCTAACCCCTCAATATCTTCAACGAAACACGCCTTTTTTAAGGTGTCGCTCATAGGAATACCAACCGCTGCCGACGTGGGACTAACGTGCTTAAAGGAAGTTACTGCAGGTAAAGATAAAGCCTCTTTTAATTCTTTAACTAATTGCCAACTATTAAAAGCGTCTAAAAAGTTTATATATCCTGGTCTACCGTTTAAGATTTTAATGGGAAGTTCAGCCCCGTTTTTCATATAGATTTTTGCAGGTTTTTGGTT
>JAZSDD010000042.1:0-5128 GCA_045530945.1 Christensenellaceae bacterium | reverse complement strand
GAAGAGGCAGAAGGTACGATGCCGTTATTATGGACCCACCGAGTTACGGTAGAGGACCTAACGGTGAAATGTGGAAACTTGAAACGGAACTTTTTCCTTTAGTAAAACTATGCGAACAAGTTTTAAGCGATAATCCCTTGTTTTTCTTGATAAACAGTTATACTACGGGGCTTCAACCACAAGTACTTAAAAACATATTAGAATTAACCGTTGCAAAGGGTAGAAATGGGCGAGTTGAGGCTTACGAGGTGGGGTTACCCACTGAGGAGCAAGGCGTTATTTTACCTTGTGGTAACAGCGGAATTTGGATTAACGGATAAAATTATGGAAGAGTTAAATATACTTCACGAAGACAATCATATAATAGTAGTATTAAAGCCACAAAATATTCCATCTTGCGAAGATGAAAGCAAGGATATGGATTTACTTACTATGGTAAAAGAATATATCAGAGTAAAGTACAACAAAACGGGCAACGTGTACGTTGGGCTTGTACATCGCCTTGATAGGCCAACAGGTGGCGTTATGGTTTTTGCAAAGAGTAGTAAAGCGGCGTCACGCCTTTCAGAGCAAATGAAAGAGGGTGATTTTGAAAAGAGATATTTTGCAGTTAACGTTGGCGTGCCTAAGGAAGAAAAAGCAGTTCTTAGAAATTATCTCAAGAAAAATTCCATAAACAATATGGTTTATGCTTGCGCTCCTACTGAAAACGGCGCAAAATACGCTGAACTTGATTATAAAACCTTGCAAGTTAACGGAGAATTATCGTTAAATGATATCAGACTACACACGGGCAGAAGTCATCAAATCCGTGTTCAAATGAGCGCGATAGGTTGTCCTGTATATGGAGATATGAGATACGGTGGTGAAAAGGCTAAAAAGGGATATCTTGCACTTTGGGCGTATTATCTTTCCTTTACTCATCCCGTTAGCAAAGAAAGGCTAGTGTTTAGAGTTCAACCTCCAAAGGACAATGCGCCTTGGAATATTTTTGACACGGAAAATTCCGTTACTATAATTAAACCTAATTATTAATAAGTAAGACCGTTTTTTGCGGTCTTTTTCCTTGAATTTATAGGGTATAGGGATAATGAAAAAATTAAAAGAATTATTTAAACTATTTTTTACAATGTTTAAAATAGGGCTATTTACCTTTGGTGGTGGCTACGCAATGATTGCCGTTATCGAAAAGGAAATAGTGGAGAAAAATTCGTGGATTTCTCACGAAGAATATATGGATATTATTGCCATTGCAGAATCTTCACCAGGTCCGATTGCCATAAACACGGCAACTTTCGTTGGGTATAAAGTAAGCAAGTTTTTAGGCTCAGTTTTTGCAACGCTTGGCGTTGTTTTACCCTCGTTTTTGCTTATTTACGCAATTTCTTTTTTCTATGAAAAGTTTTTATCGCTTAAATACGTTGGGTATGCGTTTCGTGGTATTCAAGCGTGCGTTTCCTTTATAATAATTTCTGCAGGATTAAAAATGCTATCAAAATTAAAGAAAAACGTTTTTAATTATCTTATGGTTTTTATCACTATTATAGTCTTTATTTGCTTGAAATTATTTAACGTTAATTTTTCCACCATTTTATTAATATTGATAGGTGGGGTAATAGGATTATCCGTTTATCTCGTTAAATTTTTTATAAACAAAAGTAAAAAGGAGGAAAATAAATAATGCCTCTTTTACTTGATTTGTTTTTAACCTTCTTAAAAATCGGCGCAGTATCTTTTGGCGGTGGCTATGCAATGATCCCCGTTATTTCAGACGAGGTTTTAGCACACAGTTGGTTAACGGAAGTTGAAATACTAAATTTTATTGCCGTTGCAGAATCAACGCCAGGTCCTGTTGCTATAAATATGGCAACCTTTATTGGGGCATCGCAAGGTGGATTTTTTGGTGCAGTTCTTGCAACACTTGGCGTAGTATTGCCTGCATTTATTATAATCTTTATCGTTGCGTCACTTATATCAGGACTCTTAAAATACGCTGGGGTTGAGGCTTTCTTAAAAGGCGTGCGTCCAGTGGTTGTTGCATTAATAGTTTCAACTGGTATATTAATGACGATAAATTGTATTTTTGCGGTATCAGTTATAGGTAATCCCGTGTGGTTTGATTGGCGAGCGCTCGTAATTTTTTTGGTGATTGCGATTATCCACTTCGTGTTTAAGAAGATAAAGAAAAAAGCGCCCTCTCCAATAATTTTAATACTGATATCGGCACTTTTCGGTATGCTTTTATATGGTGTTCTTGGTGCAATTTAAATAAAAAACGCATAAAAAAACAAGCGAAAAGCTCGCTTGTTTTTTTAATAGTTTAATTAAAGTTTGTTTCCGCAATTTGAACAAAATTTCGCGTTTAGAGATTGTTCTTGACCGCACTCAGTACAGAATTTCTTAGATGGAAGTTTTTCTCCGCACTCTGGGCAGAACTTAGAAGATAGGGGAATTTGTGCGTTACATTTTGGGCAAGATTTTGTTTTATCATTTTTTTCTTCGTTACTTTTCGTCGTTGGTTTAAGTGCCTCTGCAAAAACTTGACCTAAACCTAACCCTGCGCCCATGCCGATACCTGCACCGGCAAGAGAACCTGTTGCACCGGGATTTTTTGCGGCAGATTTAAGAGATTCTGCGGCTGCAATCTTCATCATAACGTCCGTTTTGTCACCCAAGATACCTAACTTACTGCGCTCGTCAATAGCCTTTTCAACCTCTTCTGGAACGGAAGTGTTTTCAATGAAAAGGTTGGTTAATTTTAAGCCGATTTCATTGAATTTTGCTTGAACTTTTTGAGATACGAGTTCATTTAATTCAGTAGTGTTGCCCGCTAAATCTAAAACGGAAATTTTACTTTCGCCAATACAGTCGGTGATGGCGGAAACGAGCATAGTTTTCAACCAGTTGGAAATATCCGTTGTTTTAAAGGAAGAATTAGTGCCGAAGAGTTCAGTTAGGAATAGGGCAGAATCGTTAACCTTAAAAGAATACGAACCAAAACCTCTTACTCTAACCATACCAAATTCGTTATCACGCATAACGATGGGGTTTAGTGTGCCCCATTTATAGCCGGTAAATTGCTTAACGTTGATAAAATAAATGTCAACGCTAATAGGGGTTTGAAAGCCGTATTTCCATCCTGCAAGTTTTGATATAATAGGGAAGATTTGAGTGCCTAATTCATATTCACCAGCAGTAAAAACGTCACAAATCTTACCTCTATGAACGAAGATTGCCTCTTGGGATTCACGAACTATAAGTTTACTTTTGTGGTTAACTTCTCTTCCACCGTTTTTTAATGGAAGTTTATAAACTAACGTATCTTTTCCATCGTCAGCCCATTCAAGAATTTTAAGAAAAAGAGCCATAGTAATCTCCTACAATTAATATTTTTTGAAATTATATCATAAAATTAATTTTTTTACAATATTTTTATTAAATTCGTTTTTATTTTTATGCTATTTATGATAAAATAAAAGAAAATGCAGGTGTAGTTCATCGGTAGAATGCGAGCTTCCCAAGCTTGAGAGGTGGGTTCGATTCCCATCACCTGCTCCATAACAAAAAAGCACCTTTTCGGTGCTTTTTTGTTATGGAAAAGATTTAACGAAAGATTGGTTATTATGTATTGACTTTTTATTAATTTGGATATATAATATATAAGTTAAAATATGGTGAAATCCAAACAAAAATTATATTTATAGGAGAATAGATTATGGAAAAGAAAATTACTGAAAATACTTTGATTTTTGATGCTCTTCAAATCAATCCAAAGGCTGGTGAAATTCTTATGAGTCACGGTATGCATTGCTTAGGATGCGCTCTTGCTCATGGAGAAACTGTTGGTGAGGCTGCAAACGTTCACGGTGCTGACCTTGCTAAGATGCTTGAAGAACTTAACGATATAGAATAATTAAATGGTTGAAGATTCCTCTTCTTTGGAAGTTGCACAAGAACAAGTTGAAACTGACAGTGTAAAATGCCCTTGTTGTGGGGCAAACATGTCTTATAATCCCAATCTCAATAAACTTTCTTGCGCACACTGTGGCGCAGAAAAGGATGTTGAGAGCGTTGCTGTTTTAGAGCAAGATTTACGCTCTGCATTATTTAACGGTAATATGTGGGAAGAGGATAAGGTCTCTCTTTTTGCTTGTGAGAATTGTGGGGCAAAAGTCGTTCTTGAACAAAGTGAAACGGCTAAAAATTGTCCCTTTTGTGGCACTTCACACGTTAAAAAGAGTGAAGAGTTGCCCGGATTAAAGCCTAACGGACTTATTCCATTTACTATTGACTACGAAAAGGCTTTAGAATATAGTAAGTCATGGGCAAAAAGTAGGTTTTTTGCACCTAAAAAGTTTAAAAAAGGCTTAAAAGAAAATAACGTAAAGGGCATATATGCGCCGTGTTTTACTTTTGATAGCGCAACTTTTTCCACTTATAACGCAAAGATAGGTAAAGTAAAATCGAGGACTGTCGGTTCGGGAAAAAATAGAAGAACTGTTACTTACGTTGATTGGAGAATAGTAAGCGGAACTTATTCTTATAGTTTTGACGACGTTTTGATTTCTTCTGGAGAGAAAGTTTCGCAACAAAAGTTAGATAAACTTTCGCCCTTTGATACTAATAATGGTAAAAAATATCAAGAAGAATATCTTTTAGGTTTTGGTGCTTATCATTACGATACTGATATTAACTCTTGTTGGGAAATGGCGAAATCTAAAATTGACGTGTCGTTAAAAAATAAGATTTTATCGCAATACTCATACGATAGAGTTGCATACTTTAACGTTGTAACCACGCACTCAAACGTTACTTATAAATACGTTATGCTTCCTGTATACGTGGGTAATTTTAATTATAAAAGTAAACTTTATAATTTTTACGTTAACGGTAGCACGGGTAAAACTTTCGGAAAGTATCCAAAGTCTATTGCAAAAATATTATCCGTTGTGTTATTAGTGGGGGCATGTGCCATAGGGTTAATTTATTTACTTGCTAAGTCTGGGGCTTTTTAGTGTAAAATGTGGTTATTATATCACAAAAAGTGAAAAAATGCCTTTATTTTCTTGACCGTTAGGGTCAGCATATTATATAATATTATTTAGGTAAAAATGTAGGAAAATGTTTT
>JAZSDD010000003.1:0-9025 GCA_045530945.1 Christensenellaceae bacterium | reverse complement strand
TTTTTATCTTATATTGACAAAAGGCACAAAAAAATATAAAATATACGTATACTATTAAATAGTTAACTTGGAGGAAATAAATGAACGTATGTGTTTTTGGCTCTGCGAGCGATAAAATAGACGCAAAGTTTATCGAGGCTGGCGAACGCCTCGGTGAAAATCTTGCAAAACGTGGGCATAAGTTAGTGTTCGGTGCTGGCGCACAAGGTATGATGGGCGCAGTTGCAAGAGGCTTTAAGAAAGGTGACGGAAAGGTTTTAGGTATCATACCTAAATTCTTCGAGGAAAAGGGGTACGAAGGTATATTTTACGAGAGCGACCGTTTGGTTTACACGCAAAGTATGTCGGAAAGAAAAATGACTATGAGTAATATGTGTGACGCTTATATTATCGTTCCCGGAGGAATTGGTACTTTTGAAGAGTTTTTTGAGGTGTTAACCTTAAAACAATTAGGCGTTCACAGAAAGGCAATTGTCGTTTTTGATATGTTTGGTTATTACAAAGAAATGAATCAAATGATGGATGCCTCTATTCAAAAAGAATTCGTAAAAGACGAGTGCGAAAAGTTATACGCAACTTTTTCTACTGAAGAAGAGGTTATAAACTATATAGAAAATTATTCTGAAGAGGGTGTTAACTGGGCTATCTTAAAGTAGGATAAGAATAGTGTGTTAAAATGGCGAAGTAAACAATAAAAACAAGAATAACGGCGGAAAAAGGTGTTGACAAAATTCCGCCGTTTTGTTATACTTATAACGTAAGTTTTATTAATGTATTTGAACGGGAGATTTTTGGCAAACAACAAACTATATTCTTCCGTTTTAATTTTTTAGCAATGGAAAGATTAGAACAAGAAATCATTAAAAGAGGCAAGGTTTTGCCCGGTAATATCTTAAAAGTCGGCGCTTTTTTAAATCAGCAAATGGACGTGAAGCTTTTATCCGAAATGGCAAAAAGCGTTTTCGAGCGTTTTTGTGAAAAGGGAGTTACTAAAATTCTCACGGTTGAGGCGTCTGGTATTGCACTTGCCGTTTTAATTGCGGAAAAATTCGGGGTAGACGCTGTTTTTGCTAAAAAAAGCAAAACGGCTAACGTTGAGGGTGGCATTTATAGCGCAGAGTGTTATTCTTTCACTCATAAAAAGAGCAACACACTCATAGTTCCCGAAGAATATATCGGCAAAGAGGACAAGGTTTTAATTGCAGATGATTTTCTTGCAAACGGAGAGGCTATTAGGGCTTTGAAAAGTATCGTAGAGCAAGCAGGGTCAACTCTTATAGGCGCTGCGATAGGCATAGAAAAGGGTTTCCAAGGTGGCGGAGATGCTTTAAGGCAAGAAGGGGTGGACGTTTATTCTCTCGCTATCGTTGATAAAATGGAGGGCGGAAAGATAGAATTCCGTAAAAATTAACAAAGGTTAAATAACCCGAAAGGGTAGGAGGTAAATAAAAAATGAAGAAACTTTTAACTTTCTTACTTGCTGCACTCGTTGCAGTTGGTTGCTGTTTCGGTCTTACCGCTTGTGGTGAAAACGATGATAAAGTTGTTGCTCTAATCTGCTTACACGGTGCAGAGTCTTCTTACGACAAGAACTTTATCGACGCTTTTGAGGCTGCATGCGCTGCTAAGGGTCTTACCAAAGAACAATACGCAATTGTAACTGGCGTTCCAGAAGAAGGTAGTGATTGTTACGACAAGGCTGCTCAATTCGCTGATGCAGGATACAAGGCTGTATTTGCTGACTCTTTTGGACACGAAGCAAACATGATTAAGGCTGCTAAGGAATTCTCTAACGTTCAATTCTGCCACGCAACTGGTACTCAATCAAGCTTGTCTTTAGATGCTGATGCAGCTAACGACACTCCTGCAAACTTCCACAACGCATTTGCTTCTATCTACGAAGGCAGATATTTAGCAGGTGTTGCTGCAGGTATGAAGCTTCTTGCTTTATATGATGATAACAACGACGGTGCTATTACCGACGATCAAGCAAAAATCGGCTACGTTGGTGCACACCCCTATGCAGAAGTTATTTCTGGTTACACTTCTTTCTATCTTGGCGTTAAGTCAGTAGTTGCTAACGTAACTATGGAAGTTAAGTACACCTATTCTTGGTATGACGAATTAAAGGAAAAAGCATCTGCTCTTGCTTTAATTGAAAACGGTGCTAAACTCGTTTCTGGCCACGCAGACTCTATGGGTGTTCCCGCTGCTTGTAAAGAAAAGGGCGTTCCTAACGTATTCTACAACGGAACTACTACCGAAGATACTTTCGTTATCGCTTCTAAGATTAACTGGCAACCCTACTTTGAAATTATGATTGACGGTGCTCTTGGTAAAGGCGAAATCCCCAAGGATTACACTGGTACTTTAGCAACCAGTTCAGTTCAAATCACCGCTTTAGGTGCTGCAGCAGCTGAGGGAACTCAAGCAAAACTTGATGAAGTTAAGGCTAAACTTATGAGTGGAGAAATTAACGTATTTGATACTGCTAACTTCACCGTTAAAAATGCAAAGGCTGATGCAAGTGCTTTCTCTAAGGCAGGCTTCATCACCATGGATGAAAACGGTAAACTCACCGCTTACAATGCTGACGTTATTGACGACGGTACTTTCACCGGCGAAACCAACGTTATTGAAAACGGTATCTTCAAAGAATCTAAATTCCGTTCTGCTCCTTACTTTGATATCGTTATCGACGGTATTACTATCGGTGCTGACGCTTAATAATTAAAAACAAATTAAAACGTGGGCGAAGTTTCGGCTTCGCCCAAAAGTTTTAATAAAGGAAAAAATAAGGACGTTATTTATGGAACGCAAAGTCGCTCTTGAATTAAAAAATATTACTAAAACTTTTGGCAAGATCGTTGCCAACAAGAACGTAAACTTAAAGGTTTACGAAAAGGAAGTTTTGTCTATTCTCGGTGAAAACGGGTCTGGTAAAACTACCCTTATGAACGTTATCTCGGGCATATATGCACCCGAAGAAGGCGAAATTCGCATTAATGGTGAAGTGGTTTATATCTCTTCTCCTCAAGATGCTTTTAAATATAAAATTGGTATGATTCACCAGCACTTTAAGTTGGTTGAAGTGTTTACTGCCCTTCAAAATATTGCGCTAATTTTAGAAAAAGGGCAAAAATATGATTTGAAAGAGATTCGTGCTTCAGTAAATAGTATTTGCGAAAAGTACGGTTTTGAAATAGATTTAGATAAAAAAGTATACAATATGTCCGTTTCGGAAAAACAAACGCTTGAAATCGTTAAAGTTTTATTCCGTGGGGCAGACGTTTTGATTTTGGACGAGCCTACCGCCGTTTTAACGCCACAAGAAACGAGAAAACTATTTGCAGTTATAAACAACATGCGTGAAGATGGTAAGTCCATTATTATAATTACGCACAAACTTAACGAGGTTATGGAAATATCCGATAGGGTTTCCATTTTAAGAAAGGGCGAATACGTTGGCACGGTTAACACCTCTGAAACAAACGAAAAAGAACTTACCGAAATGATGGTAGGTAAGAAAATTGACCTTAAAATAGAACGTGTTAAAACGGAATTCGATAAGCCCCTTTTAGAAATTAGAGATTTATCTATAAAAGGTGACGATGGTAGCGATAAGATAGAGGACGTAAGTTTCTATATTCGTGGTGGTGAAATTTTAGGTGTTGCAGGTATTGCCGGCTGTGGTCAAAAGGAACTTTGCGAGGCTATTGCAGGTTTGAGAAAAATCCAATCGGGCTTTATTATGCACGAGGGGGAAAGTCTTATTGGGCTTCCACCAAAGGAAATTATTGCAAAAGGCGTTTCAATGAGTTTTATTCCGGAAGATAGACTTGGTATGGGCTTAGCGCCTAACTTCTCTATTACGGATAATATGATGCTTAAAACTTATGCCGAAAACAAGGTGTACGAAGTGGGCGAGGAAGAACTTGCCAACTATCCTAAGTGGAAAGCCTTTTTTATCAAGTTATGGGCAAAAATTAAATCTTTATTGGTTAGACCTTTCGTTGACAGAAAGACTGCAAGAAGAAAGGCTAATGAATTAATCAATAAATTAGAAATCTCAACGCCGTCAAGCGAAACCCCCGTTAGAAGACTTTCAGGTGGAAATATCCAAAAAGTGTTAGTTGGGCGTGAAATTGAATCTGGTCCTAACGTTATCGTTACGGCATATCCCGTTCGTGGGCTTGACGTAAACTCTTCTTATCTTATCTACGATATGTTAAATGAAGAAAAGAAAAAGGGTACGGGTATTTTGTTTATAGGCGAGGACTTAGACGTTATGCTTGCTCTCTGCGATAAGATTATGGTGCTTTGTCACGGTAAAAATATGGGTATCGTACACGCAAGTAAAACCACCAAGGAAGAATTAGGTCTTATGATGACGGGCTCTCGCAATCTTGCAGAGGTTAAAAACAAAGAGTACGGCAAGGCTAAGGACAGCAATCTTACCGAAGAAGAGTGGAAAAAACAAAAAGAAGAAGCGGAAAAGGAGGGCGAATAGCATGGATAATCAAAAAGTTACGGCAAAAGAACCTCTTTTCCATATTGTAAAGAGAGATAATCTTCAAGTAAAGCACAAGGTTTTAATCTATACTCTCGCTATCGTTATTGCCTTAATAATTGGTAGTATTACTTGTACTATCATTGCTCCAAGAGGTAACCCAATAGAGTTTTTCTCTTCGCTTTTTAAGGGTGCGTTAGGCTCTGAAAGAAAGATCTTTAAGTTTCTTAAAGACACTGCTTTATTGCTTTGCGTTTCAATGGCACTTCTCCCTGCGTTTAAGATGAAATTCTGGAATCTTGGCGCAAACGGTCAAATTTTAATAGGTGGACTTGCTGCAATTTCTTGCATGTGGTATATGGGTAGAGGTACTAACGGTCAAATAAACGACACGATAATTATTATTTGCTCTATTATTGCAAGTATGGTTGCAGGTGCAATATGGGCGGTTATCCCCGCCGTTTTTAAGGCGTTATTTAACACTAACGAGAGTTTATTTACCCTGATGATGAACTACATTGCGCAAAGTTTAGTGCTTTTAATGATAGCAATTTGGGTTCAAGGAACGGGCAAAACAACGCTTCCTGAAATTAACTACGGACATCTTCCCGTGTTGTTTGGTAAAAAGGAAATGTTAACCATTTTAATGGGTGTGATTGTCACGGGCGCTATGTTCGCTTACTTAAAATTTTCAAAGCAAGGATACGAACTTTCACTCGTTGGCGATAGTCAAAATACTGCTCGTTACACGGGTATAAACGTTAAAAAGGTTATCATTAGAACACTCGTTGTATCCGGTGCTATTTGTGGCCTTGTAGGTCTTTTACTCACTGCGGGCGACGTTAATCCAACTATCGGTACTAATACTGCAAAGAATATGGGTTTCACCGCGATTATGACGACGTGGCTCGGTGGCAACAACCCCTTGTTTATTGCAGGAACTTGTGCTCTTGTTTCCTTGATTAACAACGGAATGTCAGAAGTTAATACAAGTTTTGGTATCACTAGTGACGTTTATGCGAACGTGGTTATCGGTATCGTGTATTTCTTCATTATTGCTTGTGCTTTCCTCGTTCAATACAAGTTGATTTTACGCAAGAAGAAAGAACAAAGCAAAAAAGAAGGTTTTTTAAGTGACGATATAAAAAAGGAGGTAAAATAATATGTTATTATTACTTCAAACGGCTATTAGATGTTCAGCTGCTTTTATTTACGGTTGTCTTGGCGAAATCGTTACTGAAAAATCAGGACACTTAAACCTTGGTATTCCAGGTATTATGTGTAGTGGTGTTGCTGGTGGTTGTCTTGGTGTTTCTATTTACATGCGCTCACTTCCAGACCCAACTCTTTCAAGTTATATTATGATTGTTTTGGCAGGCGTTTTAGGTGCTTTCTTGTTTGCTGCGGCACTCGGGGCAATCTACGCTCTTTTAACCGTTAGCTTAAAGTGTAACCAAAACATAACTGGTCTTGCATTAACTACCTTTGGTGGTGGCTTTGCACAAGTAGTTATGGATAACTTTGTAAAAACGAGTGATGCCGTTACGAGAGTAAATTTCTCCATTGCAAGTTCCAAAATTGCTTCTTCATTGCCTTTTGCTCAAAAACTTGGTTGGTTTGGTCAGTTGTTCTTATCTTACGGTATATTAGTTTATTTGGCTATAGCCCTTGCAATAGTGACTGCCATCGTTTTTAACAGAACGAAGGTTGGGCTAAAGCTTCGTGCAGTAGGTGAAAATCCCGCTGCAGCAGATGCTGTTGGTGTTAGGGTAGACGCTTATAAGTACGGCGCAATTTTAATTGGTGCAGGTATTGCGGGTATCGGTGGATTCTTCTATGTGATGGACGTTGTTCAGGGGCTTTACGAATCTTCAGGCCCAGTGGAGGCAATCGGTTGGCTGGCAATTGCCCTCGTTATCTTTACGTTGTGGAAACCAAGCCTTGCAATCTTAGGCTCAATTTTGTTCGGTGCGCTTTATATGTTGCCAAGTTTTCTAAACGTTCCCTCGCAAATAATAAACGCATTACTCACTATGGTTCCATACGTTGCAACCGTAATCGTTTTAATCGTTACAAGTATTTTAGATACTAAGGAAAATCAACCGCCTGCATCTCTTGGGCTTAACTATTTTAGAGAAGAGCGATAATTTGTAAATTAAAAAGCAATTTCCTACGGGAAGTTGCTTTTTTTGTTAGATAAATGGGTAAAATCCTACGGAGCGTGGGTTGTTTTTTGATTAATTTCGTGTATAATACTATTAGAATATTCTTGGGAGGCAAAAATGGACAACGTAAAAATAGGTGAGTTTATAAAGAACTTGCGTAAAGAAAAAAACTTAACTCAAGGTGAACTTGCGGAAAAACTTTCTATAAGTCCGAAAACAATTTCTAAATGGGAATGTGGAATGGGCGCGCCAGACGTTTCTATTATGATGGATTTGTGCAAGGTACTTGGTGTAACCGTTAACGAACTTTTGAGTGGTGAAAAAATAGAAAAGGAGAACTATATGGAAAATGCGGAAAAGAACTTTATTTCCGTTTTAGAGGACGGCAAAAGAAATAAGAAAAATACAAAAGCGTTAGTGTTCCTTGCGATTGCATCTCTTATTAACGTGTTATTCGTTATTGCGTTTGTAGCATACGTAATGGAATACGGTTTGCTTGAGGGAACGTTCTATAAAGAATGGATGGGCATTGTTGTTATCATATTTGAAGTAATAATTTTATTTTCAACCATTTTCCCAATTTGTATTTTAGATAATGGAATTGGTTATTTCGAGTGTAGAAACTGTGGCGAAAGGTTTAGACCTAAGGATTCTGAATATATCAACTCTCTACACGCTCACACGACGAGACTTCTTACTTGTCCTCATTGTGGAAAGAAAACCTGGTGCAAGAGAAGGAATTATAAAACTAAACAAAACAACGAAGAGAAAGCGGGCTAAAACCCGCTTTTCCTATACATTATATAATATATATAATAATAGACACCATAAAGTAGGGAAAACAACCAGCAAAAATAAAGTCGACTTTTTAAGTTTTTTGAAAAAATTTAAAAAAAGTTTAAAAAGCCTTTGAAAAACGCTTGACAATATTACTTTTTTCCTTTATAATCTCAATTACCTCTTGAAAGAGAGGAAGTATCATATCGTAAATCGTTAGTATTTATATAACGATTATGAGTTAAGCGTCAAAACAAAATGTAGTGGTTTACACCTTAAAAAACACCATATTTTGTGGCGAAAAAAAAGATTAAAAAAAAGTTAAAAAAACTTTAAAAAACCTTTGAAAAATGCTTGACTTAATAAAAACGGTGTGGTATTATATGTAGGCTGTCGCGAAACGACGGCGCGCGTCAACCGATGTTGACGGAAGGTTGTTTAAAAATTGAATAGAAGGAAATAAGACAAAATAATAGTTATTTTGAAAGTTTCTGTCAAAATCTTTGAAGTATGAAATATGTACTTTGAAAACAGTCATAAAATGACAAAACGCTAAACAAAGCGAAATTCGTTAGAGCAGTTGAGCGAAAGCTCGGCTTTAAAATATTAAACTCAAGAGTTTGATTCTGGCTCAGGACGAACGCTGGCGGTGTGCTTAATACATGCAAGTCGAGCGGAGTTTTAGGGGCTTGCTCCTAAAACTTAGCGGCGGACGGGTGAGTAACGCGTGAGCAACCTGCCTATATCTGGGGAATAACACAGAGAAATTTGTGCTAATACCGCATATGACCACAGTGGGGCATCCCACAGGGGTGAAAGATTTATCGGATATAGATGGGCTCGCGTACCATTAGATAGTTGGTAGTGTAACGGACTACCAAGTCGACGATGGTTAGCCGACCTGAGAGGGTGATCGGCCACATTGGAACTGAGATACGGTCCAGACTCCTACGGGAGGCAGCAGTAGGGAATATTGGGCAATGGGCGCAAGCCTGACCCAGCAACACCGCGTGAATGATTGAAGGTCTTCGGATTGTAAAGTTCTGTGATGGGGGACGAAGAAAGTGACGGTACCCCAATAGCAAGCCACGGCTAACTACGTGCCAGCAGCCGCGGTAATACGTAGGTGGCAAGCGTTGTCCGGAATGACTGGGCGTAAAGGGTACGTAGGTGGCTATTCAAGTTAGTTGTGAAATCCCGGGGCTCAACTCCGGTGCTACAATTAAGACTGTTTAGCTTGAGTGCAGGAGGGGTAAGTGGAATTCCTAGTGTAGCGGTGGAATGCGTAGATATTAGGAGGAACACCAGTGGCGAAGGCGACTTACTGGACTGTAACTGACACTGAAGTACGAAAGCGTGGGGAGCAAACAGGATTAGATACCCTGGTAGTCCACGCCGTAAACGATGAATACTAGTTGTGGGAGGTATCGACTCCTTCCGTGACGACGTTAACACATTAAGTATTCCGCCTGGGGAGTACGGCCGCAAGGTTGAAACTCAAAGAAATTGACGGGGACCCGCACAAGCAGCGGAGCATGTGGTTTAATTCGACGCAACGCGAAAAACCTTACCA
>JAZSDD010000054.1:0-13598 GCA_045530945.1 Christensenellaceae bacterium | reverse complement strand
TTTGGCTACAAACTGTCCACAGGACACTTTGCTTAACGCGTCGCCCCAACTGCGCTACACCCCGTCGTCAAAGCAAACAACGTTTCCTACTATTAAGTCGGAGGCCAAGCGGTCTTAGGAAGACAATGGTTCCACTCAACTCCTTGGCTCACAGAACGACATGGCTACGATCCGACTTCGCGGGCTTTGGCTACAAACTGTCCACAGGACACTTTGCTTAACGCGTCGCCCCAACTGCGCTACACCCCGTCGTCAAAGCAAACAACGTTTCCTACTATTTGTCTTTTGACAAACAGTATGGTCACTTTGTTGCTTTTCCTCTTCGAGAAAATTTCTTCGACAATTTTCTCGATTTTTTATTACATTGTTTTGTTTACTATTAATTTTCCACTCGCTAATACTTTTTTATAATTAGCGAAAGGTATTATAGCATTTATTTTATAAAATATCAAATAAATTTAACTTACTTGAAAAATAAAATACAAAATGATAAAAATATTTGAAATTTTCAAAATTTTTATTTTAAATAAATTTTCAAACTTAGTTAAACTATTGACTGACTTTTTATTTTGAGTTATAATTCTAATATAAAATTACTTTGGAGAAATTATGCAGGAATTTATTGAAAAACTAAATTCAGAAAGTGTGTCTGATAGGCTTACTGCGTTAAAAGAAATAGTTAATTTATCTGACAAACCTATTTCAAGGGAGAACGACGCTAATAACCATATCCACACTATTTATTCTTTTTCACCTTATTCGCCAACAAAGGCGGCATATATGGCGTATATGGCAGGGTTGACAAGTGCGGGAATTATGGACCACGATTCACTATCTGGAGCAAAAGAGTTTAAAAAAGCGTGCGAAATTTTAGGCTTAGGCTCGACTTGTGGTGTTGAAGTTAGGGTTAAGTTTGACAAAGGTTTTGGCAAGATTAACCACCCTGATCAAGACGACTGTTTGTATATGGCATCTCACGGAATACCACTTAAGAATATTGATGAGTTTAACGCATTTTTAGCACAGTTTAGAGAAAAAAGAAATATTAGAAATGCAAAGATGTGCAAACTTATCACTGATAAATTTTCAAAATTCGGTTTGACTTTGGATTTTGAAAAGGACGTTTATCCACTATCTCAAGCAAAGGACGGTGGTTCAATAACTGAAAGACATTTATTATACGCACTTGCAGTTAAACTTAAAGAGCGTTTTGGTAGGAGCGAGCAACTTATTAACTTTTTAGAAAAGGATTTAATGCTTGCCGTTTCCGATAAAATTAAAGGCTATTTATTAGACGATAATAATCCTAATTTCTTATACGACCTTTTGGGCGTGTTAAAAGCAGATACTAAGTTTTTCTATGTTGATGCAGACGAGGAAATGCCAGTTGCAGAAGAATATATCAAAAAGGCAAAATCGTTGGGCGCAATTCCTGCTTACGCATATCTTGGTGACGTTGGGAATTCCGTTACCGGTGATAAAAAGGCGCAAAAGTTTGAGGATGATTATTTAGAAGATCTTATAATTGAAATTAAAAAGGCAGGTTTTGAGGCTGTTGCGTATATGCCAACGAGAAACACGCCAGAGCAACTTAAAAGACTTCAAGGCTTATGTAGAAAATACGGGTTATTTGAAATAAGTGGAGAAGATATTAACTCTCCAAGACAAAAATTTCAATGTGAGGCTTTGGCAAAGCCAGAGTATGCGCATTTAATAGAATCCACTTGGGCGTTAATAGGTCACGAATATATTGTTAACGAAAAGGGGATTGACGAGGGAATGTTCTCTGAAAAATCAATAAAGGAACTTCCAAGTCTTACTGACAGAATAGAAAAATTTGCAAAAATTGGTAGAGATACCGTAAAAAAAGAAAAATAATAAATGGGAGATATAAAAATGGGTTTAATTGACTTAAAAGGTAAAGTAGCAGTAGTAACCGGCGCAAGCCAAGGTCTTGGAGAGGCTCTTGCAATCCGTCTTGATAAAGAAGGTTGCAAGGTTGCAGTTTGTGATATTAACTACGAGGGCGCAAAAGCAGTTGCAGATAAACTTAGCGACGCAATGGCCATCGCAGTTGACGTTACCAAATACGATCAACTTGAATCGGCTGCAAAGTCTGTTATTGAAAAGTGGGGCAAGGTAGACGTTTTAATTTGCAACGCAGCAATAGTAAAGAGTGGTGATATATTCAATCTTTCACCCGAAGCGTTTTCGCTCGTAACCAATATTAACCTCAACGGTTATTTTAACACGGTAAAGGCATTTGCTCCTTACATGATAGAGGCAAAGAGTGGAAGCATTATTCAAATTAACTCTAAGTCAGGCAAAAAAGGTTCGTTTAAGAACGGTGCATATGCTGCAAGTAAGTTCGGTGGCGTAGGTCTAACGCAAAGTCTTGCATTAGAGTTTGCTGAAACGGGCGTTAGAGTTAACTGTATTTGCCCCGGAAATCTATTAAATTCTCCACTTTGGGTAAACAGTTTATTCAAACAATACGCTGCTAACCAAGGCATTACCGAAGAAGAAGTAAGGGCTAAATACATTAACCAAGTTCCTATGAAACGTTCTTGCGAATATCAAGATATTGAAAACGCAATGGTATTTTTAGCATCTGACTATTCAAGTTATATGACGGGACAAGCAATCAACGTAACCGGCGGACAACAAATGTAGTTTTAAATTTTGTTAAAACACTTGCGAATACGTTAAAAGTATTGTATAATAAGCATATTATAATTATTTAAAGACGTTTGAGCAAAGCAAAGTATCATTGCCAAGTTGTATTCAGAGAGTTGCCGTTTGGTGCGAGGCAATCTAACCGCAATGTTGAAATTCCCTTTGTTAGTCGCTTTCCTGAACTTTTAGTAGGGATAGCCGTGTGGGTGCGTTATAGCCCGTAGTGATTTCACTCGTAAGGCCACTGTTGTGGCGAATAGAGGTGGTACCGCGAATTATTCGCCCTCTTGCAAAATAGCAAGAGGGCTTTTTTTATAAAGATATTACTACTTTTATGGAGAAAAATATGAAAAAACTTATGTTAGGCAACGCCGCCGTTGCCAGAGGCGCATATGAAGCAGGTGTAAAGGTCGTTTCCTCTTATCCTGGAACACCAAGTACTGAAATAACTGAAAACGTTGTTCAGTACGATAGGGTTTACGTTGAGTGGGCGCCAAATGAAAAGGTGGCTTGCGAAACGGCGATAGGAGCATCGATTGCTGGCGCAAGAGCAATGACTTGTATGAAACACGTTGGCTTAAACGTAATGGCAGACCCCGTTTTTACCATTAGTTATATCGGTGCAAACGGAGGCTTAGTTTTTTGCGTGGCAGACGATCCAGGGATGCACTCTTCTCAAAACGAGCAAGATTCAAGGCATTACGCAAAGGCTGCAAAAATTCCTATGGTAGAACCGTCAGATTCTGCAGAGTGCAGAGATTACACGGCGCTAGCTTTTGAACTCAGTGAACAGTTTGACACGCCCGTTTTCGTTAGATTGTCTACAAGGGTTTCTCACTCTCAAAGTTTAGTTGAGGAAAAAGAACCGAAAGATATTGAGATTAAACCTTACGTAAAGGATATAGCTAAAACGGTTATGATGCCTGCAAACGCTATTCAAAGGCACGTTGTAGTTGAAAAGAGGGAACTTGCGCTAAGAGAATACGCAGAAACTTCTCCTCTCAACAAAATTGAAAACAATGGCTCTAAAATCGGCGTGATAACCTCAGGCGTTAGTTATCAATACTCAAAAGAGGCGTTAGGGGATAAGGTTAACTATCTTAAACTTGGCTTAGTTTATCCCTTGCCGGAAAAATTAATAAAAGAATTTGCCTCTTCCGTTGACGAACTTTACGTTATCGAAGAGCTTGATCCTTTTATTGAAGAATTCGTTAAATCTCTTGGTATTAGTGTCAAGGGTAAAGAAAAGTTTAGCCTTTTAGGTGAATATAGCCAAACGCTTATAAAAAGCGTTGTTCTTGGCGAAAAGATTGAAAAGTTAACGACGGAAAAGTTGCTACCTAAACGTCCACCAGTTATGTGTGCTGGTTGCCCTCACAGAGGAACTTTTTACGTCTTAAATAAACTCGGAGTTACCGTTTCGGGTGATATAGGTTGTTATACGTTAGGTGCAGTTGCACCCCTTTCAAGCGTTGACACTACTATTTGTATGGGTGCGTCGGTCAGTGCCGCTCACGGTATGGTTAAAGCAAGGGGAGAGGAATTTTCTAAAAAACTCGTGGCAGTTATAGGCGATTCTACTTTTATCCACTCGGGAATTACCGGACTTATCGACATCGTTTACAATAAAAATAACAATACTATTATTATTTTAGACAACTCTATCACGGGTATGACGGGGCATCAAGAAAACCCAACCACGGGAAAAACCATTAGAAACGAGCCTACGAAGCAAGTAGATTTGGTTGCGCTTTGCAAAGCTGTTGGCGTTTCAAGGGTTAGGGTTGAAGACCCGTTTGACGTTAAAGGGTTTGAAAAGGCAGTCAAAGAGGAATTGTTGGTAGACGAGCCTTCTGTAATAATCGCTCAAAGACCTTGCGCATTGCTTAAAGGTGTTAAATACGACGGTAGGTTTACCGTTAAAGAAGATAAATGTCGTTCTTGTAAAATGTGCATGAAACTTGGTTGTCCTGCAATTCAGTTTAAGAACGGAAAAGCCGTTATTGACGCAACGCAATGTAACGGTTGTGGATTGTGCGCAAACGTTTGTCCTTTCGGGGCAATAGAAAAGGAGGGCAAATAATGACTACTAATATAATGATAGTTGGCGTAGGTGGGCAAGGCACTCTTCTTGCCAGCAGAATTTTAGGTAACGTTGCCATTAAGTGTGGGTACGACGTTAAGGTTTCGGAAGTCCACGGTATGAGTCAACGTGGTGGTAGCGTTGTTACTTACGTTAAATATGGTAAAGAGGTAAACTCACCCATTATAGACTATGCCGAGGCAGATATAATTTTGGCGTTTGAAAAGTTAGAGGCTATAAGGGCGTTGCCTTATCTTAAACTTGATGGAAAAATAATATTAAACGACCGTGAAATTGCACCCATGCCGGTAATCACGGGCGCACAAGAATATCCATTAGGAATTGTTGAAGAACTTTCGTCTAAGGTGAGCGTAACTGCGGTGGACGCTTTGTCTTTAAGTATTAAAGCAGGCTCGCCTAAGGCTGTAAACGTCGTTTTAATAGGCGTTCTTGCTAAAAGTACCAATATAGAAAAGGACGTTTGGATAGACGTTATCAAACAGACAGTTCCCGAAAAGTTTTTAGAACTTAACCTCAAAGCCTTTGAACTCGGTTATAGTTATTAGAAACGAGGTCGGAAAATACAATGATAGTAAAGGAGTATAATTAAGATGCCTATAAGAGATAAAAAGATTGAAACTATGCCAAGGGAGGAACTAAAAAAACTTCAAAGTGAAAGACTTGTTTGGCAAGTGAAAAGAATGTACGAAAAAGTAGAGTGTTTTAGAAATCGTATGGATGAAAAGGGGCTTAAACCAGAAGATATAAAGGGTATTGAAGATTTACATAAACTTCCCTTTGCATACAAAAAGGATTTAAGAGATTATTACCCTTACGGTTTATTTGCAGAACCTTTGACTAATATAAAAAGAGTTCACGCATCGAGTGGTACGACGGGTAAGAGGATAGTCGTTGGATACACTGAAAACGACCTTGATATGTGGGCTGAGTGCGTTGCGAGAATGCTCGAAGGCGTTGGTATAACAAAGGACGATATCTTCCAAGTTGCTTTTGGTTACGGATTTTTTACCGGTGGTTTTGGACTTCACGCAGGTGCGGAAAAAATAGGCGCGACGGTAATTCCAATTTCTTCAGGAAATACCGCCCTCCAAATTCAAACTATGATAGACTTTAAGGCAACTGCTATATGCTGTACTCCATCTTACGCTATGTATTTGGCGGAAGAAATTGAAAAGGCTGGTGTAAAAGATCAGCTATCGCTAAGAGTTGGTATCTTTGGCGCAGAGCCTTGGAGCGAATCTATGAGGCGTGAAATAGAAGAAAAACTGGGCATTAAAGCGTACGATATTTACGGACTTTCTGAAATTTTAGGACCTGGTGTTTCTTGTGAGTGCGAATATCAATGTGGTATGCACGTTTGGGAAGATAATTTTATTGTGGAGATTATTGACCCCGTTACTTTGGAAGTTTTACCAGAAGGTAGTACGGGCGAGTTAGTATTTACCACCATTACAAAAGAGGGTTTCCCAGTTATTAGATATAGAACGAGGGATATCTGTTCGCTTGAATATGCGCCTTGTAAGTGTGGAAGAACGCATCTCCGTATGAATAAGCCGAGCGGAAGAAGTGACGATATGCTTATCATTAGAGGCGTTAACGTGTTCCCATCTCAAATAGAAGAGGTTTTAATTAACGTAAGCAACGGTAACATTACGCCTAACTATTTGATTAGAATTGATAGAGTAAACAATAACGATACTTTTGATTTAGACGTGGAAATGAGCGAACAATTCTTTGCAGACGACTTAAAGAGTATTAGTTTAATTGAAAAAGAAATTGCAGAAAAATTGCGTTCAACTTTAGGTCTTGGCGTTAAAGTTCACTTGGTTAACCCAAAGAGTATTCCAAGAAGTGAAGGAAAGGCAAAAAGAGTTGTAGATTTGCGTAAAATTTAAGGGGGTAAATATATGATTGTAGAACAAATTTCCGTTTTTATTGAAAATAAAGAGGGTAGATTATCTGAAATTGCAGAAGTTTTAGCAAAAAACGATATTAATATTTCGGCGCTTTCCCTTGCGGACACGGAAGAATACGGAGTTCTTCGTATGATTGTTAGCGAGCCGTACAGAGCAAAAGACGTTTTAAATGCAAACGGCGTTATAGGAAAGGTAACGGACGTTATTGCCGTTGCTATTGATGATGAACCAGGTGGTTTTTCTTCTGCTCTCAAACGCATTACCGACGAGGGAATATTTATAAAGTATATGTACGCATGCATGTCACACAAAAAGGGTAAAGCGCTTATGATTCTTGCCGTTTCCGACGTGGAAAAGGCAGAACAAATCGTAAAACTTGGCGAGGCTAATATGGAAGAACCGTCAAGTATATATCGCATTACAGAAAAAAAGAAAAAAAACTAAGGGAAAAAGCAAATGAAAAAAATTAAAGAGTGGTTTAGTATACAACTCGTTAAAAATCCCGGAAGAATAATTTTATCGGTAATACTAATTTTTAACGTATTATTCTTTTTGATTTCTGCGCTTATTATTAGTGCGCTATCATTAGAGGGCACGGAACAAATGGGGTTTGTGGAGTCAGCATTTTATACCGTGATGATGGTATTAGATGCGGGCTTTGTTGAATCGGTTGTTAAAATTGGAGAATCGGGTGTTTTTATCACCGTGTTTTGTTTGATAATAGTGCTTGTCGGTATGATTTCGTTTACCGGTGCAGTAATCGGTTACGTTACTAACTATATTTCAAACTTTATTGAAAACTCTAATGCGGGAAAAAGAAAACTCGTCTTAAATAATCATTTCGTTATTCTAAACTGGAACAGTAGAGCGTCGGAAATAATAAACGACATGCTCTATACTGAAAAGAAAGAAAACGTTGTTGTTTTAGTTCAGAGCAGAAAAAAGGAAATTGAAAAGGAAATTGAAGAACGCCTTAGCGATACCGTTGCAAGAGAAAATAAAGAAATTGCAAAACAGTATAAAAAACTTCCATACTTTGCAAGAAAGATTGCAATTAGAAAAAATAGGTTTATTCGAAAGGTTACCGTTATCGTTAGAGAGGGGGACGTTTTCTCGTCTAAGCAGTTAAACGATATATCTCTTGAAAAGGCAAAGGCAGTTATTATTCTTGGAAACGATATAAATAACACTATTTGCAAGTTTGAGCATAAAGAGAAAATAGAGGAAAGTTCAAAAGGCAATTCTCAAACTCTTAAAACGCTAATGCAGGTTGCGGATATAACTTCTTCGGAAACTTCTGCCGATAATCAAAAAATTATAGTTGAAGTTACCGATGAGTGGACGATGCAACTGGTTAATAAGATTAAAGAAGAAAAACAGGCTGACGCTAAGTGTAATATAGTCCCCGTAAGAGTAAACGAAGTTTTAGGACAAATTTTATCTCAATTCTGCCTAATGCCAGAATTAAATTCCGTTTATAGCGAACTTTTCTCAAACAAGGGTGCAGAATTTCACTCAGAGAAAACTGAATATAAAGATGAGATAACTTTCGCTAAAGATTATCTAGGAAATTATAATTCAGCCCTCCCTATAACCATAATGGAAAACAGGGGTGAAAATTATGCATTTTTCGTTGCGGAAAACGATAAGGATATACTTAAAAAAGCAAACGTAAAAGTAGATGGATACTCCGTTTCTTTAATGAAAAATTACTGGATTGAAACTAAAAACGTCGTTATTTTAGGACATAATAGTAAATGTAAAAACATAATGGCGGGCTTTCAGTCTTTTAGTAACGAATGGAGTAAAGACGGCAAGGAAATCGTTCGAATAGTGGTTATTGACGACAAGAAGAATCTTGAAAAGATGAACTACTATAAAGAATATCCTTTCGTAATTAAAACGGTGGAGGCAAACGTTTACGATAAGGATTTAATTTGCTCTACTATCGACGAGTTCGTTTCTGAACACGAAGAAGATACCAGTGTTTTGATTTTATCAGACGATTCTGCACTCAACGAAGATATAGATGCAGGTGCGCTTGCTAACCTCGTTTACGTTAGAGGTATTATTAACGATAAGATTAGAAATATTCCAGATTTTGATCCTGAAAGTATAGACGTTATAGTGGAGATTATCGATCCTAAGCATCACGATATAGTTAACAGTTATAGTGTTAATAACGTTGTAATATCTAATAGATATATTAGTAAAATGATCACTCAAATCAGTGAGTTTGAGGCGTTATTTGAATTCTATAACGATATTTTATCTTACGACGAGGGTAGTGACGGTGAAAAATACGATAGTAAGGAAGTCTACATTAAAAAGGTTAAACGCTACTTTAGTGAAATTCCTGCTCCTACCACTGCCGATAAGTTTGTGAGAGCCGTTTACAATGCGTCCTTAGATGAAAATGTTGTAGGATTCGTTAACCCAACAATCGTTTTAGGATACGTTAAACCTGGTGGAATTATCAAGATTTTCAGTGGGGATTTATCGCAAATTAAAGTTGATTTAGGTGTGGATGATAAACTAATTTTATTTAGCGCACACTAAAAAATTTAATAAAAAATGGTACAAAAAACACGCTACAAAATGGTTTTGTAGCGTGTTTTTTATATTAATTAGTTTATTTGTTTATAAGAGGTAAAACTTTATCGGTGTCGTAACTTCTAATTAAAATCGCACCTTCTTTTATTTCCACCTCTTCGTCGGTAACGACGTAGTCTGCATCTAAGGGGGAATTTACTATTTTGGTTGCAAGCATTGAAAATAGACTATGCATATTGATAACGTCGGTAGCGTTGAGATATTCTATAAGGAAAGATAAATCAGTTGTACCGGCAACGGTAACGGAAGAATCTCTTGCAACGTTTAGCCATATTATTTGGTTTTCAAAAACGTCTATTGCGAACATATATGAAAAAGTTGAATCACAGTTTATTAGGTAAGAGGAGGTTACCGTTTTAGGCTCGAATACCTCGCCACTATCTAAAATATCTCTTAGCATATATCCCGCTCTGCAATAGCATTTATTAAAAGGCGTTCCAGAGAAAACGTTGTTACAAAGAACGTAATATCTTATATGAGGTTTTTGTTTTTTCAATTTTTCAAGGTCAAGGTCGTAATATTCCGAGCCACCCTCGTATCCCGAAGTTTGATCTCCCGAAAAGGCTATTGAATCAGATTGATGAGAATACATCGTTCTCCAAGAAAACTCGTGTTGCTTAAAATCTTTATCGATACCGATAACGCTTAAATCTATATCGTTAACCTTTTCCCAATAGGTAAAAGCACGAATTTTTTTGCCTTTAGGCATAGGCAATCTACTACCTTTTGGTAACGTGCCAAAGCCACCTAATGACGCACCCTCTTGCAAGGGGATAGCGATATTTTTCATTTCTTCGCCAACGTAAACTTTACCTAACTTGCCTTTTAAGTTAACATAAAGGTTATTTTTTAGGGTGGCAACGATTTTATCAATAGTTTCTTTATTTATAACTGATTTTCTTTTTTTAATTTCCGCCTTGGTTTCGTTATGAACGATAAGTCTGCCAAACTTTGTAAACTTAAAATTTCTTGCTCCGTCACTTTTATAATTTGCATATTGCATAAGTAGTTGAATTAAAATCAAGTTATTTTCAGTTTTAACGTTATTCATAACTAACTCAACGTCACTATCAGTAGTGCAACGGCTTAAAATATAGTTAAGGTTGCGCATAAAAGCAGAAGAGCCTTTTTCCTTTATTAAGGTGGAAACGGAAAGAGCAAGGTCGTTATTCATTATAGCCTTTTCAAAGGCAGAATAAGTTGAGGAGTTTTTATCCTTTCGCATTGAGGTATTAAAATCTTGCGCCTTTTTGCTTTTTGGCTTATAGTGAATATGATGCAAAACGCCACACCACGCTTGTTGTTTTTCAAAACAAGGCTTAACGCTAATGCGTTTTTTTGATAATAGAATATCTAAAACCTTTGAAAGCAACCTTCTATCCTTATTTTTTAGATTAAGTTTTTTAGCGTTAACGTTTTCGTAATAATAGTAGTTTAAGTTTTCCACTAACTTAATAAAATCTGGGAGTGATAAAAATTCTGCAAAACGTGTATTTTTAGTGTCGAGAATCAACCTAATTACAGTGTCTTTGCAAGGAATTTTTTCAACGTTATAATTAAATTCAGTTAAAGCCTCTTTAACTAAAATATATTGATAATCGCTTAATGGGCGAGAGGAGGAGAGGTAGTTTTTTACAAGTTCTTCAAGTATAGGCAAAGCCTCTTTTTCAGTTAAAATATCAAAGTTATTAATAACTGCATTTTCCTTAAACGCCACCCTATTAAAATCCTCTTCCATAACGGAGTATAGAGGGTGCTCAAAATTATCTAAATCGTACGTTTGAAAGTAATGAAGAAGTTGGTCGAATAAAAGTTGTTCTTTACTAAGTTTTCTAACGCTTTTTGGAAAACCTCTATAAAAAGGCTCTGGAACGTACATTCCCATGCGAGAAGAGGCAAAGGAAATAAGTTCTGGTGATGCTAAGTTTTTGCCTTTACCTATTTTTATAGATAAAAGGTTTGCAAAAGCAAAAACAGCCTCGAAAGCGTTTTTAGGCTCTTGATTAAAATCGTTAACCAAAACGTGTTTGTTAAATAGATGCGTTTTATACAACTCTTTCATAACTTCTCCTAAAAAAAACAGTGGGTAGAAAAACCCAATAAACTCGGATAATTCCCCACTATCACCGTGTGCGTGTACCGTTCCCAAAGGGGAACGGACTCACAAAAGGTAACGTCTGAATAAATTACGGAACTATACTGTGCTCTACCGCTGAGCTACGTATCGCACGTGGCGACACGGTCGGATTCGAACCGACGACCACAGGCTTATCTAGCGGAAATAAGCCCCGTTAGCTACAAACGTTAACATTATTATACTATTAAACTTTTTATTTTTCAATACTAAAAAGGAAAAATTTTCAGGATGCAAATTATTTACCTTAATTGACAAGGGGTTTTGCCGGTGATATAATTGGCAAAAGGTTTTTGGGAGTTAATTCGACAAGATTATATAGTGAGAAATAGCACATAATAATACGAGGAGAAAAAGTGAAAAAATCTTACACTTATAAAATTGGCAACAAAACGGTGAAAAGGGGATATTTATATATTCCCATAAGGTATATCGTTGCAATGATGATAACAATACTTGAAGTGCTTGCCATAATAGGCATTGTGGTTGGGCTAAGTATTTTCGTGCCTTATTTTTATATAGCAGTGTATTTAACGCACGTTGCCTGCGTTATAAGTATAATAGCATCTGAGGATAATCCCGAATACAAAGTGCCTTGGCTACTCGTGGTTTTGGTAATACCCGTGGCAGGGTTTATGCTATATTTTATTTTTTATAGAAGAAAACTTAGCGATAAATTTATAAAACGCCTAAAAAAGATTAACGAATCTGGCTATGAGTTTTGTGACGAGAAAAATTTTAAAAAACTCTACGATTATTCTCCAACAGTTCACTCACAAGCAAGACTTTTGTGCAATCTATCCGGCAGTAAACTTTTTACCGACACTAAAATAAAATATTTCCCGTCTGGTGAAAGCGTGCTAAATAGTATGCTTGATGACCTTGCTAATGCCAAAAGTTTTATTTTTATGGAGTATTTTATAATAGAGGACGGTGAGTTTTGGGATAAAATTCACGAAATTCTCGTTAAAAAAGCCAAGGCGGGGGTGGACGTTAGGGTTGTTTACGACGATATAGGATGTATGGCAACGCTCCCTGGAAATTATTTTAAAACGCTTAAAAAAGAGGGGATAGCGTGCGTGCCGTTTTCCATTTTAAGAGGGCAAGCAGATAGCAAGTTTAATAACCGTTCGCATAGAAAAATAACGGTGATTGACGGTGTGGTTGGTTATACCGGTGGGATAAATATTGCAGATGAATATATAAACGTTAGAAAAAGATTTGGGTATTGGAAAGATTCGGCGGTAAGGCTTGAGGGCAGTGCCGTTTACGAACTCACTAAATTATTTATATTTGATTTTGGAATAAACGAGAAAAAACTATCGGCAATTCCCTCAAAAGAAATTCTATACCCCAAGACAGAGGGAGAGGAAAAAGGATATACGATACCTTTTGGGGACGGACCAAGACCGTTGTTTAAATATAGGGTTGCCGCAAGTTTGATTGAAAATATGATTGAAACGGCAACTGAAAGCATTTGGATAACAAGCCCCTATTTAATAATTGATAACACCTTGTGCCTTGCCTTAGAAAACGCTGCACTACGTGGGGTAGACGTGAGGATTGTAGTTCCACATATTCCCGATAAAAAAATAGTTTTTGAAATGACAAAAACTTATTACGAAAGATTGATGAAATCGGGAGTGAGAATTTACGAATATCTCCCAGGGTTTATACACGCAAAAAGTTATTTGGCAGACGGAAAGCGTGCAATGATAGGCACGGTTAATTTAGATTATAGATCGTTAGTTCACCATTTTGAAAACGGAGTTTGGACTTGTGAAACGGAGTGCGTTTTAGAACTTAAAGAGGATATGGAAAAAATCTTTTTAGAAAGTCACGAGGTAAAAAAGGAAGAGATAAAAAACGGACTATTTCGTAGATTTTTTAGGGCGATAGTAAGAGTTTTTGCTCCGTTACTCTAAAAAATGCAAGAAATTTATATATTAACATAATGATTTATCAATTTTTTTACAAAAATTGCATATGATATATGCGTAGTTTATTATCGAAAGCCTCAAAACGTTGTTAAAAATTAACAAAAACGTGAAATAAAATAACACGGGGGGGGGTAAACTTTTTTTTAGTAAAGAAAAATAGCGAAAAAAATGTGTTTTTAAGTATTTTTGCAAAATTTTGGTTGACAATTAGTTTG
>JAZSDD010000048.1:0-16531 GCA_045530945.1 Christensenellaceae bacterium | reverse complement strand
ACCCGTTATTGCAAATAAAATGGGTGGTTTTTCAGGGTCTGCAATTTTCCCCGTAGCACTTAGAATGGTTTACCAAGTTTACGAGGCAGTTAATATTCCCATTATCGGTATGGGAGGAGTAACCACTGCTGAGGACGTTATAGAGATGATGCTTGCAGGCGCTACTGCAGTTCAAGTAGGCGCAGCAAATCTCGTTAATCCCTACGCTTGTAAAGAGATTATAGAAAATCTTCCAAAAGTAATGGAAAAATATAAAATAAATTCGTTAAAAGAAATTATAGGAGGTGCGCATAATGGCTAAGGACGTTATAGTTGCTCTTGATTTCTCAAGTAAAGAACAAGTTATAAATTTTTTAGATAAGTTTGAGGGAAGAAAGCCCTTCGTTAAAATCGGTATGGAACTTTTCTATGCCGAAGGACCTGAAATCGTTAGAGAAATTAAAAAGAGAGGACATAAAATCTTTTTAGATTTAAAACTTCACGATATTCCAAACACTGTAACAAAAGCAATGAAAGTTTTATCCTCGCTTGACGTGGATATGACAAACCTTCACGCATCGGGAACGATAAATATGATGGAGGGCGCAATTAAAGGCTTAACGAGAGAGGATGGAACAAGACCTATCTTGATTGCAGTAACTCAACTAACCTCTACCGACCAAGCCTCTATGGAAAACGACCTTCTAATTAAAGAGCCTATCGATAAGGTAGTTATGCATTACGCTAAAAACGCTAAAATTGCAGGGCTTGACGGTGTCGTTTGCTCTCCATTAGAGGCGGGAAAAGTTCACGAAACTTGTGGTGAGGAGTTTTTAACCGTAACTCCGGGCGTTAGATTTGCAGATGGTGATAAGGGTGACCAAAAGAGAGTTATGACACCAAGTGAGGCAAGAAAAATTGGTTCTGACTATATCGTTGTAGGCAGACCTATAACGGCGGCGGAAGACCCTGTTAAGGCATATGAAAGATGCGTTAAGGAGTTTTTAGGTTGCTAAAATACGCTTTTTTTGACCTTGACGGAACGCTATCCGACTCTTCTAAGGGAATAATAAAGGCTATAAAATATGCGTTATCTAACTTTGACGTGTTTATAGAGGACGAAAGCTTTCTAAAACGTTATATCGGCGCACCGTTGGTTGATTGCTTTATGGAGTTTAACGGTTTTTCAGAAGAACAAGCAAAATGCGCTCTTAAACACTATAGAGATTATTATCTTACCGTTGGTAGGTTTGATAATTGCCTTTTTGACGGAATTAAAGAAGTGCTTACCCTACTAAACGAAAGGGGTGTAAAGTGCGTTATAGCAACTTCAAAACCCACTGATTTTATGGGTAACGATATAGAATATTTAGGTCTTAATAAATACTTATATAAAGCGTTTGGCGCAACGCTTGACGCAACTCGTAGAAAAAAATCTGATATTATTCGTTACGGACTTAATGAGTTAAACGCAAGAAAAGAGGAGTGCGTTATGGTTGGAGATCATCATAACGACGTGATTGGTGCAAAAGAAAACAATATAAAAAGCATAGCCGTTACCTATGGATATGGAGTAAGGGAAGAACTAATAAAGTTTGCTCCCGATTACGTAGCCGATAGCGTTAACCAATTAAAAAATATATTACTCGGTTTATTATAAAAAACAAAGGAGATAAAAATGAAGGAAATAAATAATCTTATTGCAAAGGATCTTTTATCAATAAAGGCGGTATTTTTCCGTCCTGACGAACCGTTTACCTGGGCAAGTGGAATAAAAAGCCCCGTTTACTGTGATAACAGACTTACTTTAACTGCACCTAAGGTTAGATGCGACGTTGAAGAAAGTCTTGCTAAGGTAATAAAAAAAGAATATCCCGAGGTTGAGGTTTTAATGGGAACTTCTACTGCTGGTATTGCTCACGCAGCAATCACTGCGCACATTATGAATTTACCTATGGGTTACGTTCGTTCTGGAGCAAAGGACCACGGTAGACAAAACCAAATTGAAGGTAAACTTGAAAAGGGACAAAAGGTAGTAGTGGTTGAGGATCTTATCTCTACCGGTGGAAGTTGTATCGAGGTTGTAAACGTTTTAAGAGAGGCAGGCGCAGAAGTTTTAGGCATAGTAAGTATATTTACCTACGGCATGAAAAAAGGGCTTGAGAGATTAAAAGAGGCAAACGTTAAAAACGTAAGTTTAACTGATTTTGACACTATCGCAGAAATTGCAGCAGAAGAAAAGTATATCAAAAAAGAGGACGTTAAAAGGCTTATCGCATTTAGAAACAATCCGTCAGACGAAAGTTGGATAGGAGCAAAATAATGAGACATTTAATTAATATTTTAGATTTTTCCACCAAAGAAGTGGAAGAACTTATCGACCTTGCAGACGATATAATAAATAATCCCGAAAAATATAACGAAGCGTGTAAACATAAAATCTTAGCAACGTTATTTTTCGAGCCGTCTACCAGAACGAGATTAAGTTTTGAATCGGCAATGTTGTCACTTGGAGGAAAAACGTTAGGCTTTTCTTCTGCAAGTAGTTCATCTGCATCAAAGGGCGAAAGCGTGGCAGACACCGTTGCGGTAGTATCAGGATATTCTGATATTTTAGTTATGCGTCATCCCAAAGAAGGTGCGCCTTTCGTTGCTAAAAAGCACGCAAACGTTCCCATAATAAACGCAGGGGACGGTGGGCATAATCACCCCACCCAAACTCTTACCGACATGCTAACTATTAAGCACGAAAAGGGCAGACTTAATAACCTTACAATCGGTCTTTGTGGTGACTTAAAGTATGGCAGAACGGTGCATTCTCTAATTGAGGCAATGTCGAGATATACGGGCATTAAATTTTGCTTAATTTCTCCAAAAGAACTTGCAATCCCAGGTTTTGTTAGAAAGAATTATCTCGATAAAGAGGGTGTTTCTTACGAAGAATTTACCGAACTTGAAGAAGCTCTTCCCGAACTTGATATTCTTTATATGACGAGAATTCAGCAAGAACGCTTCTTTGATAAGGACGAGTATATTAGGCTTAAAGATTGCTACGTTTTAACTAAAGAAAAAATGAAACTTGCAAAAGAAGATATGTGCGTTCTTCACCCGTTGCCAAGGGTAAATGAAATATCTGTTGACGTTGACGACGATAAGAGAGCGTGTTACTTTAAGCAAACCCGATACGGAAGATATATGAGGATGGCACTTATTTTAAAACTTTTAGCATCTAAGGATGAAAAAGATAAGGAAGATAAAGAGGTTATTGAGAGCGATAAAAAGTGTTCTAACCCACATTGTATAACGACTGTTGAGCAAGGCATAAAATCTTTAGAATATACCGACAAGCAAGGCACTCTCCGTTGTGCATACTGTGACAATATGATAAAATAAAAAAGAAAAAGCAGTGATTTAATCACTGCTTTTTTAATAATCCCAAGAGGGAATATACTCTTTTCCAGAACTCTTAAAGTCTTGATAAAATGCATTTTCTATGCCAAGAGATAGTGCGTAGTCTATTACCGTGTCGTACTCACGTTTAGTGAGTTTTCTCTTTAATTCGGGGAAAGCGTCAATGTCGCCAAAAGGGGTGTACTGACTCATAATATTAATATATGCCTTGTCTTTAATATCCTTAAACCAGTCGAGAATTTTTTTACTGTCAGAAGTGCAAGTGGGTAAAACTAAATGCCTTACTATCGTACCACTTTTAAGCAAGTTATCGTCACCGATAATTAATTGCTTATTTGCCATAAACTCTATTGCTTTACTTGCCACATTAAAATAATCTTCTTTTCCACAGTATCTTTTAGAAAGTAGGGGAGAAAAGAATTTTAGATCGGGAAGATAAACGTCAATAAATTTATCAATTTCACTTAATATTTCAATATTTTCATACCCGTGAGTGTTATAAACTACGGGTATTTTTGGTTTATAAAGGTTAAAAGCCTCTATAATTTTATTAGAGTAATGTGTGGGGCTAACGAGGTTTATATTATGCGCACCCATATCTTCTAATTTCTTAAAAATTTCACACAGTTCTTTTACTGAAATTTTTTTGCCCCTTAAATTTCTTGAAAGTTCATAGTTTTGGCAAAAAGAACATTTAAGAGAACATCCACAAAAGAATATTGTGCCAGAGCCGTTTTTACCAGATATTAACGGTTCTTCAAAGGGATGAAGATAGTATTTAGCAATATAAATATCGTCGTTAGTGCCACAAGCGCCTTTATTTTTGCTTTTATCCACTTTGCAAAAGTTAGGGCAAAGGGAACAAATATTATTCAAGTTCAAAAGCCCCCGTGTATAATTGATAGTACTTGCCTTTTTTAGCAATTAACTCTTCGTGAGAGCCACGCTCAATGATATTTCCGTGATCTAAAACCATAATAACGTCGGAATTTTTAACGGTAGAAAGTCTATGCGCAATAACGAAAACCGTTCTGCCTTTCATAAGCATATCCGTTCCTTTTTGAACTAAAGCCTCCGTTCTCGTGTCGATAGAAGAGGTTGCCTCGTCAAGTATCATAACGGGAGCATCTTTAACCGCCGCCCTTGCGATTGATAGAAGTTGGCGTTGACCTTGCGATAGGTTAGCCCCGTCAGAGGTTAGCATAGTATTATATCCGTCAGGAAGTCTGGTAATAAAATCGTGTGCGTTAGCAAGTTTTGCAGCGTTTATACATTCTTCATCAGTAGCATCTAACTTTCCGTAACGAATATTTTCCATAACCGTACCCGTGAAGAGGTTAGTGTCTTGTAAAACTATACCAAGAGAACGCCTTAAATCGTCCTTTTTAATCTTGTTAATATTAATACCGTCGTAACGAATTTTACCGTCTGCTATGTCATAAAAACGGTTTATAAGGTTTGTAATAGTGGTTTTTCCAGCACCCGTTGCGCCAACGAAAGCAACCTTTTGACCAGGCTCTGCATAAAGCGTTACGTCGTGCAAAACTATCTTATCTGGGGTGTAGCCAAAGTCAACGTTAAACATCCTAATATCACCTTTGAGTGGGGTATAGGTAACCGTGCCGTCAGCCTTATGTGGATGTTTCCAAGCCCAAGTGCCGGTGCGCTCGGCTGTTTCTGCAATATTTCCATTTTCGTCAATCTTAGCGTTAACTAAGGTAACGTAACCCTCGTCCGCCTCTGGCTCTTTATCCATTAAATCAAAAATTCTACTTGCGCCTGCAAGCCCCATTACTATTGAATTTATTTGTTGAGAAATTTGGTTAACGTTGCCGGTAAATTGCTTACTTCTCGGTAAAAATGCCATTATCGTTGCCAAAAATGTTAACGTTACAACACCGGTTTCCGACGTGGTGTATAAATCTTGAAAGCCAGTTATGGTTAAATTAGGCACGTTATAAACTACTAAAATTCCACCAACGAAAGCAATTAAAACGTATAAAAAGTTGCCTAAGTTATTCATTATAGGTCCTAAAACGTTAGCAAAAGCGTGTGCCTTTTCGGCATCTTTGAATAATTTTTGGTTTTTTTCGTTAAATCCAAGTTTGCTTTCTTCTTCGTGGCAGAAAACCTTTATTACCTTTTGACCGTGCATCATTTCTTCAACATATCCCTCAACGTTGCCGAGAGATGCTTGTTGGCGCATAAAGTATTTTGCACTGTTTCCGCCAACGATCTTAGTTACGAAAAACATTAATATTACGCCAAAGAAAATTACTAAGGATAGCCAAATGCTTGAAGAAAACATTATTATAAGCAAAGAAACGAGGCTTATAGTAACTGAAAATGCTTGAGGTATACTTTGCGAAACGAGTTGACGCAAAGCGTCGGTATCGTTTGTGAAAACACTCATAACGTCGCCCGTTTTATTGGTGTCGAAAAAGCGTATGGGGTAGGACTGCATTTTGTTAAACACGTCCGTTCTAATTTGGTGCAAAAATCTTTGAGTGATGGTAGCCATCATTCTTGAATAAATAAAGGATGCGAGCACGCCCACTAAATACACTGCGCCCATAGTGATAAAGATAGTTAAAAGTGTGCTCAAAACGGCGGATAGACCTTCAGTCAAACCTTTGGTGATGGTAAGAATTAAATTTTCTAAAAATACTGAGGACATTACGCTTACTATTGCACTAATCGTTAGACAGAAAAAAGCAACGAATAATAGTTTAGAATTATTCTTAAATAAAAGTTTAAGTAATCTTTTTAACGTACCTTTTTTTGCCTTAGGGCGTGTATGCGCGCCTCTCATTCCCGCTTTATTATTACCCCTTGGGCCTGTCATCATTCTACTCATTGTCGTCACCTACCTTGTTTTGGGAATGATAAAGTTCTTGATAAATAGAGTTGTTTTGTAAAAGTTCTTCGTGCGTGCCGATGGCAACTATTTGACCACCGTCCATTATTAAAATTTTATCGGCATCCTCAACGGAAGCAACTCTTTGTGCAATGATAATTTTAGTCGTTTCAGGGATGTATTCGCTAAACGCTTTTCTAATTAAAGCATCCGTTTTAGTGTCTACGGCAGAGGTCGAATCGTCCAAAATTAAAATTTTGGGCTTTTTAAGTAAGGCTCTTGCAATACAAAGCCTTTGTTTTTGTCCACCCGAAACGTTAGAGCCACCTTGCTCAATATAGGTGTCGTATTTGTCGGGAAATTTATCGATAAATTCGTGCGCTTGAGCAAGAGTGCAAGCTTCGATAATTTCTTCATCAGTGGCGTGTTTATCACCCCAACGCATATTTTCTTTTATCGTGCCTGAGAATAAAACGTTCTTTTGTAAAACCATTGCAACGGAATTTCTAAGAGCGTTTAGGTCGTAATCTTTTACGTTAATTCCTGCAACCTTAACTTCTCCCTCCGTAACGTCATATAAACGGGGAATAAGGGAAACGAGGGTGCTTTTACTTGAACCGGTTGCGCCTAAAATACCAACCGTTTCTCCACTTTTTATCTCAAAATTAATATTAGATAGGGTGTATCTACTTGCTTTTTCAGAGTACTTAAAGTTAACGTCACAAAATTGAATAGAGCCGTTATCAACTTTAGTTATAGCGTCTTTCTTAGAGGTGATGGAACTTTGTTCTTGCAACACCTCTGCAATACGTTTTGCAGATGCTATAGATATGGTTATCGTTACCATTATCATTGAAAGCATCATCAAACTCATAAGCATTTGGAAAGAATACGTCATAAAACTCTGAAGTTCTGCAAGTTTTAAGAGTTGTTCGTTAGAGTTTATAATCATTAAAGAACCAAATATATAGATGGCGATAAGCCCAGCGTATATAGCAAAGTTCATTAGTGGTCCGTTTAGGGCAACTATTTTTTCCGCCTTAGTAAAATCATTTTTAACGTTATTTGAGGAAGTGTTAAATTTTTCCTTTTCAAAATCCTCTCTAACGTAAGATTTAACTACTCGCATACCTCTAATATTTTCTTGAACTGATTCGTTTAACGCATCGTATTTAGGGAAAATTTTGTTAAAGACGGGCATTGCCTTAGTTATAATAAGTGTTAAACCTATTGCTAAAAAAGGCACGGTACATAAGAATATTAACGCCATACGAGAATTGATAACAAACGCCATAACGAGGGAGAACACAAGCATAAAAGGTGCTCTAATTGCCGTTCTTACAATCATCATATAGGAAATTTCCACGTTAGTAACGTCAGTGGTTAATCTCGTAACTAAACTTGAAGTGGAAAATTTATCTATGTTAGAAAAAGAAAAACCTTGAATTTTTGCAAATATATCCTTTCTTAAATTTTTAGCAAAACCGCTTGATGCAGTTGCGCAAAAAGTGCCTGCCAAAACGCCACAAGTCAGCGAAACGAGAGCAAGAAGGATTAAAAACAAGCCGTATTTTAATATTACAGATATTAAAATGTCCGTTTTGCCAAGTTCGGAAATTTGTTTAATTTCTCCTAAAAGCAAAGTCATAATATAGGGAATAAGGCACTCACAAACAACCTCTAACGCCACGAAAAGTGGAGCGAGGATTGAGGGCTTTTTATATTCCCTAATAGATTTGGAAAGGATTTTCATAGAAGAAAACACGCTTTTGGTTTTTCCTTTTAATTTTTTCATTTATTTCTCCTAAAATAAAGGCTTCTTATATTTATATAAATAATACAATATAAAGTATTATAAAATTATGAGATAAAATTGTCAAATAAATATGGCGTTTAGATAAGAAAAAAATAAGCTAAAGAAACTATTTTTTATACTTCTAAACGACAAAAATAGTAAACAAAAAAGAGTAAAATCAAACGGTATGACTTGCTATATAATTGACACGAAAAATTATTTAGTGTATAATACCATAATATAAGGAAAATTGTATCTTACGGTAGGAAAACAGTATGAAAAACTTTTTTACAAGTGAAAGCGTTGCAATAGGTCATCCCGACAAGGTGTGTGACGTTGTTGCAGATTCCATTTTAGACGAATATTTAAGACAAGATAAAAACTCAAGAGTGGCTTGCGAAGTGTGTGCATCCTCTGATTTTATGCTCATTATGGGTGAAATAACCTCTAATGCTAGGGTTGACGTTAAAAAGATTGCAAAAAGCGTGATTAAAGAGATAGGCTACACGGAAAAGGGAACGGGATTTTCTGCGGACAAGGTAAAAATTGCCGTTAAGTTAAACAAGCAAAGCCCAGATATAGCTCTTGGAGTTGATAATTCTACCGAAGTTAAAAACGGTGGAGAAGATGCATACGATAGAATCGGTGCAGGAGATCAAGGCATTATGTTTGGCTATGCGTGCAGAGAAACGGAAGAACTTATGCCTCTTCCAATAACTCTTGCACATAAAATGTGTGCTAAACTTGAAGAGGTTAGAAAAACAGGCAAGGTTAACCATTTAAGACCGGACGGAAAGGGACAAGTTACCGTTGAATATGAAAATGGAAAGCCGAAAAGAATCGAGGCGGTAGTTTTATCTTCTCAACACGATAAAGAAATTTCCACCGAAGAATTAAGAAAGGAACTTAAAGAAAAGGTTATAGACGTTGTTCTTCCCAAAGAATATCTTGACGAAAACACTAAATATTACATTAACCCCACGGGTAGATTTGAAGTTGGTGGACCGGCAGGGGATTCAGGGCTTACGGGCAGAAAAATAATCGTTGATACCTACGGTGGAAAAGCCCCACATGGAGGGGGAGCGTTCTCTGGTAAAGATCCTACGAAAGTTGATAGATCTGCAACGTATATGGCAAGATACGTGTGTAAAAACGTTGTTGCTTCGGGACTTGCAGACGAGTGCCAAGTTCAACTTGCCTACGCAATAGGCGTTGCGCACCCCGTTTCAGTTTTAATAAACACTTTTGGCACGGGAAAAGTTTCTGACGAGGAATTATCAAAAATAGTTGCAAAAGAGTTTGATTTAAGACCGTCTGCCATAATCGAAAAACTTTCTTTAAGAAGCCCCGTTTATAAAAACACGGCATCTTACGGGCATTTTGGTAAGACGGAGTTTGCTTGGGAAAAGACTGATAAAGTAGAAGACTTAAAAAAATATCTCTAAAACTTGATGGGAAATTTTCTTAAAAAGGTAAAAGACTTTTTTTGCACTCACTTTTTTAATCAAAAATGGCGTTGCGCAAGTTGTAACGAGGAAATATTTTCGGGAAAATATTTTTGTGAAGAGTGTGAGAAAAAGTTGCCATATATAGACTCGTATCACTGTGAGCATTGTGGGAGAGAATTAAAAACACCGTCTAATTTTTGTACGTCTTGTAAAGGCAAAATGCTAAGCGTAGATAAAGCGAGAAGTGTTTTTAATTACAAAAATCCTATAAGTAACCTTATAATGCAGTTAAAATATTTTGACAAAAGGTATTTGGCGAGAGTTTTTAGTGAAGAACTTGCTAACCTATACCGAAAAAACTATTTTAACGCAGATTTTTTATGTTACGTTCCAATGACGAAAAAGGCACTTAAGAAAAGAGGATTTAATCAAGGAGAACTAATTGCCACGTTATTGTCTGAGAAAATTAACGTTCCTGTAAAAAATGTTTTAATAAAAACAAAGGAAACTACAAGACAAGCAAAACTTACAAGAGAAGAAAGATTAAAGAACTTACAAGGTTGTTTTAAGGCTCAACCGAAAAAGGAAATTAACGGTAAAACGATAGTTTTAGTTGACGATGTGTTGACGACAGGCGCAACGAGTGAAACGGTTGCTAATTTATTAAAAAAGAAGGGTGCTAAAGCAGTTTATTTAATTACTGTTGCAAGCGTTCCCTCTAAAGATGGATATTAAAAAACAAATCTCTAAAGGAGAAAAAAATGGGATTATTTAGATTTTTATTGGGTGGAGAATCAAGGAGAAATTTAAGAAAAGTAGACGCTATTGCTGATAAAATTTTATCCTTAGAACCCAATTACGTATCACTTACTGACGAAGAGTTAAAAGGTCAAACTGAAGAGTTTAAGAAAAGACTAAAAAATGGCGAAACGCTTGACGATATTTTGCCAGAAGCGTTTGCAGTTGTTAGAGAAGCATCTGCAAGGGTGCTCAATATGAGGCATTATAAGGTTCAGTTAATCGGTGGTATAACCCTTCACCAAGGTAGAGTTGCCGAAATGAGAACGGGTGAAGGTAAAACGTTAGTTGCAACGCTTCCCGCATATCTTAATGCGTTAACGGGAGAGGGCGTTCATATCGTTACCGTAAACGACTATCTTGCCGTGCGTGACGCTGAGTGGATGGGTAAAATTTATAAGTTCTTAGGACTTACCGTTGGTGTTGCCGTTTCTGGTATGGAAGACGACGATAAGAGAAAGGCTTACGCTTGCGATATTACTTACGGTACGAACAACGAAATGGGCTTTGATTATCTTAGAGATAATCTTAAAAGCAGAGTGGAACAAATGGTTCAAAGGAAACTCAACTTTGCAATCGTTGACGAGGTGGACTCTATTTTAATCGATGAAGCGAGAACGCCTTTAATTATTTCAGGTAAGGGACAAGAGTCAAGCGACAAATATTTTAAGGCTAACAAGTTTGTAAAAACCTTAGTTTTAGACAAAGACTTTACGCTAGATATAAAGGAAAAAACCGTTCAAATAACCGAAACGGGTGCAAAAAAGGCCGAAAGTTTCTTTGGACTATCTAACTTTTCCGATATTGAAAATGCAGATCTTTCGCATAATATTCAACAAGCGTTAAAGGCGAACTTTATATTCAAAAAGGACAACGACTACGTTGTTTCTGACGGCGAAGTTATAATAGTTGACGAGTTTACCGGTCGTCTTATGATTGGTAGACGTTATTCTGACGGATTGCACCAAGCAATAGAGGCAAAGGAAAACGTTAAGATAAGAAACGAAAATAAAACTTACGCTACCATTACTTTCCAAAACTATTTTAGAATTTACTCTAAACTTTCGGGTATGACGGGTACTGCTAAATCGGAAGAGGAAGAATTTAGAGCAATTTACGGGCTTGACGTTCTTGAAATTCCTACCAACAAACCTGTTGCAAGAAAGGATTACCCCGACATTATTTTTAAGAGTGTAAAGGGTAAAAACAAGGCTATTGTCGAAGATATTGAAGAAAAGCATAAAAAAGGACAACCAGTCTTAGTTGGTACTGTTACCGTTGAAAAGTCTGAAGAGATTTCTAAACTTTTAATCAAAAAAGGTATTAAACATAACGTTCTTAACGCTAAAAACCACTCAAGAGAGGCGGATATCGTTGCGCAAGCAGGTAGACTTGGAGCAGTTACCATTGCAACCAATATGGCAGGCCGTGGTACTGACATTTTGCTTGGTGGTAACCCTGAGTTTTTGGCAAAGAGAAAACTTAGAGAAGAGGGTGTTGATGATGAAATGATTGAACTTGCAACGTCGTTTGTAAGCAATATTTCTGAAGAGGCAGAAAAAGTTAGAGAGCATTATAGAGAAGTATACGAGAACTTCAAAAAGACTACCGATGCTGAAAAAGAAAAGGTTTTAGAGGTTGGTGGACTTCATATTTTAGGTACGGAAAGACACGAATCACGCCGTATAGATAATCAGTTAAGAGGACGTAGTGGCCGTCAAGGAGACCCCGGTTCGTCAGTATTTTTCATTTCTCTTGAAGACGATTTGGCAAAGCGTTTCGGTGGAGAGAGAATGGAAAGAATTTACGATATGATGGGTATAGATGAATACGAACCTTTACAATCAAAAATTCTATCTAAGAGTATTGAAAACGCTCAAAGAACGATAGAGGGCAGAAACTTTGGTATAAGAAAACACGTTTTAGAGTACGACGACGTTATGAATAAGCAACGTGAAGTTATGTACGCTGAGAGGATGAAGGTTATTAAGGACGAAAACGTTCACGAAGATATCTTAAAACTTATTCCCGATTTCGTTGAATATACCATAAGCAGTGTAATTAACAACCAAAACAAGCCTGAAACTTGGGATATTGAAGCACTTAATTCTATTATTGAATTAAAACTTCTACCTAAGGATAGTAATTTCGTTACTAAAGAAAAGATTGAATCTTGGGATTACGAATATTTCCTTTCAAAACTTACTATGGAAACGATAAATACCTATAACGAAAAAATCGAAAGGTATAAAGAAGAGGGTATCAACTTCTCAGAAGTTGAAAGAATGGTTCTTCTCAAAAATATCGATACTAAGTGGATTGACCATATCGATTCAATGGATCAACTTAAAAAGGGCATAAGTTTGCGTGGCTACGGCAACGTTGACCCCGTTGTTGAATACAAGAAAGAAGGTTTTGAGATGTTTGAGGATTTAACTGCCTCTATTCAAGACGATACCGTTACGCTACTATTAAAAGCCGAACTCAAAAAAATTCCCGCAATGCAAAGGGAAGAAAAAAGAGATTTTGTTACCAACCAAGAGGGCGGTGAAAGGTTAGTTAAAAAAGCAAAGCAAGAAATCGGTAGAAACGATCCTTGTCCTTGTGGTTCGGGTAAAAAATACAAAAACTGCTGTGGAGCAAAATAATTTCTTAAAGCAGTAAATACTTATGAAATATTTGCAAAATTTACACACGCACACTACTTTTTGCGATGGAAAAAATACCTGTCGTGAACTAATAGAGCGTGCAATAGAGTTAGGGTTTAATTCTATTGGCTTTTCAGGGCACGGCTATACTCCTTTCGATATAAAATACTCTATGTCAAAAGACAACACTTTGCATTATATTGAGGAAGTTAAAAACCTTAAAAAAGAGTACAGTGGTGTTATTGACGTGTATCTTGGAATTGAATACGACCTGTTTTCCGACAGTAGTCTTGCCCCTTACGATTACGTGATAGGGTCTGTTCATTATGCAAAGGATAAAGAGGGGAATTACTTTACTATCGATATTAAAAACACCGAGCAGTTAGTTAAAACAATAAACGAAAAGTTTGGTGGAAATCCTATGGCTCTTGCAAAGTGCTATTTCGAGCAAGTTGCCACTCTTCCAAAAGTCTTAAAAAGGGTTGACGTTGTTGGACATTTTGATTTGATTACAAAAAGTAACGACGGGAAAAAGATTATCGATACTTTAAGTGAAGAATATAGAAAGTACGCAAAAATGGCAATAAAAGAACTTATTGGAAAGGTTGGTGCTTTTGAAATTAATACAGGTGCTGTTGCAAGGGGTATTAAAAAAGAGCCTTATCCTGAAAGATGGATATTAGAAGAAATTTGCAAACTTGGTGGAAAGGTTATAATATCATCTGATTGTCATTTAGCTGAAAAACTTGATTTCTATTTTGAAGATGCCGTAAAATACGCAAAACAATGTGGGTTTAACGAGATTGCTTATTTTGACGGAAAGGGATTTAAATATCAAAGCATATAATTTTTTGGAGAAAAAATGTTAAAAACCGAAGAATATAAAATAAAACTAAAAGAACTAAAAGGTATCCTTAGGGAAACGGGACACTCTCTTTGACGTTGACAGTTTAAAAGAACAGTTAAAGGAAAAAACCGAACTTTCAGAAAAACCGGAGATTTATTCAGACCTTGAAAAATCTCAACAAATTTCTAAAGAAATTGCATATCTAAGCAATAAGGTTTCAACCTTTTGTCGTGCAGAAAACTCCGTTAACGACGCAATGGATATTTTAGAACTTGCAGAGGAAATTAACGACGAGAGCGTTTTATTAGAAATGGAAGAAGAAATAGCGTCTATTTCTAAAACGGTAGAAGATTTAAGGCTATCTTCTCTATTAAAAGGCAAATACGACAAGCTTAACGCACTGTTAACGCTTCACTCAGGCGCAGGCGGAACTGAGGCTTGCGATTGGACGGAAATGCTTTATCGCATGTATATTTGCTATGCTGAAAAGCAAGGTTACACGATAACTGAACTTGATAGGTTAGAGGGTGACGAAGCAGGAATTAAAAGCGTTTCTTTTAAGGTTGAGGGCGACTCGGCGTACGGCTATCTAAAAGCTGAAAAGGGAGTTCATAGACTGGTAAGAATTTCTCCCTTTGATGCGAACAAGAGAAGGCACACCTCTTTTGCATCTCTTGAAGTTATGCCGGAAATTGAAGATGATAACGAAATAAAAGTTAATCCAGAAGAGTTAAGAATAGACACCTTTAGGGCAAGTGGAGCAGGTGGACAGCACGTAAATAAAACGGATTCTGCAATAAGAATCACTCACTTGCCAACGGGCATCGTAGTTTCTTGTCAAAACGAAAGAAGCCAAACGCAAAATAGAGAAATGGCAATGAAAATGCTCATAAGTAAACTCTTAGAAAAGCGTGAGGCAGAAAGATTAGAGCGCGACCAAGATATTAAGGGTGAGATAAAAAAGATAGAGTGGGGTAGCCAGATAAGAAGTTACGTATTCTGTCCCTACACGATGGTTAAAGACCACAGAACGGGTTTTGAAACGGGTGACGTTCAGTCGGTTATGAACGGAAATATTCAAGAATTTATTAACGACTACTTGAGAAAATCGCAATGAGTTATTATGATAAAGTAAAAAGCCTACCGATAAAAAAAGAGGCAATAATATTGGGCATTGAAACTTCGTGTGATGAAACGGCGGTTGCAGTTATAAAAAACGGCAGAGAAATTTTATCTGACGTTATTATAAGTTCTGCCACCGAACACGTTAAGTTTGGTGGAGTAGTGCCGGAAATTGCTTCAAGGGCGCATACTACTGCCATTTTAACGGCAACCGAACGTGCGCTAAAAGAGGCAAACGTAACAAAGGATGATATAGATGCTATTGCCGTTACTGAGGGGGCAGGGCTTTTAGGCGCTTTATTAGTTGGTGTTTCATTTGCAAAAGCACTTGCATATTCTTGGAATAAACCACTTGTTCCCGTAAGCCACATTAGAGGTCATATTTCTGCATCATATCTTGCCGACAAGACATTAGAGCCTCCCTTTATCACAATCTTGGCTAGTGGTGGACATACTGCCATTGTTGAGGTGAAAGATTATTATAATATTAACGTTTTAGGTTCTACTATAGATGATGCGGTAGGTGAAGCCTTTGATAAAGTTGCGAGAGTTTTAGGGTTAAAATATCCCGGTGGGCCTAACGTTGAGGCACTTGCAAGAGAGGGAGAAAACGTTGTTCCTCTTCCTAAAATGCTTGCGCATTACGATGGTGGGGAATTTGATTTTTCATACAGTGGATTAAAAACTGCCGTTATAAACTACGTTCATAATAAAACGGAAAAGGGTGAAGAAGTTAATAGAGCAAACGTTGCTAAAAGTTTTCAATGTTCTGCAATAGACGTTTTAATTGATAAAGCCCTTAAGGCGATAGATAAAACGGGGTATAAAACGCTAACCCTATCAGGTGGTGTTGCTGCAAACGGATATCTAAGAGGGGAGATTGAAAAAAGAGGCAATAAAAAGGGTATAAAAGTTGTTATTCCCGAAAAGAGATATTGCACCGATAACGGAGCAATGATAGGTGCAGAGGGTTATCTTCAGTATCAAATAGGAAATTTTGCCGATTTATCACTTAATGCAAAAGCCGTTATTCCGTTTAAATAGAAATTATTTAACTTATGCGGGCATGGCGGAACTGGCAGACGCGTTAGATTCAGATTCTAATGGGAAACCGTGCAAGTTCAAATCTTGTTGCCCGCACCATAAAAAACGACAAGCAAATACTTGTCGTTTTGATTAAAAAGGAGATATATTATGATTAAAGTATCAACTGAAAAAGCACCAAAAGCCATAGGATCATATTCGCAAGCAATAATTGTAAATAATTTAGTGTTTACCTCAGGTCAAATTCCTCTAAGCCCAGTAACTGGCGAAATTATTGGAGGCAACGTTACCGAACAAGCAGAACAAGTGTTAAAAAATCTTTCAGAAGTATTGATAGAGGCAGGCTCATCTTTAGATAATATCGTTAAAACTACTTGTTTTTTAAGCGATATGGCTGATTTTGCTAACTTTAACGAGGTGTATTCTAAATATATTAAAAATGCACCTGCAAGGTCTTGCGTGGCGGTAAAGGAACTTCCTAAAAAAGTTTTGTGCGAAGTTGAGGCTATTGCAGTGATAAAATAAAATATAGTAATAAAACCGAATTTATTAGTTCGGTTTTTTTATTATTCTATTATAGAA
>JAZSDD010000032.1:0-4931 GCA_045530945.1 Christensenellaceae bacterium | reverse complement strand
AAAAAACACTACCACTCCTCAATAATACTTCCAACCCCCACCTTAAAATATGTTATAATATATCTTATGGAAAGATACGAACCGCTCAAAATAGAACAAAAATGGCAAAAAATTTGGGAAAAAGAAAAGATTGCCGAATTCAACCCCAAAAACTCTGATAAAAAATATTACTGCTTAGAAATGTTTTCCTACCCCTCTGCCGCTAAGTTACACTTAGGACATTGGTACAATTACGGACCTACCGATAGTTTTGTTCGTTATAAGAAAATGAAGGGATACGAAGTGTATCAACCTATGGGGTTTGACGCTTTTGGTCTTCCCGCAGAAAACTACGCTATTAAAACGGGTATTCACCCTAAGGATTCCACTGAGAAAAACATTGCTAATATGGAGCAAACGCTTAAAGAGATGGGCGCAATGTTTGATTGGAGCACGGAAATAAAAACGTGTAACGAAGATTACTATAAGTGGACTCAATGGATATTTTTAAAACTTTATGAAAAAGGTCTTGCATACAGAAAAGAAGCACCCGTAAACTGGTGTCCCTCTTGCAAAACCGTTTTAGCAAACGAACAAGTTGTTAACGGTGCGTGTGAAAGATGTTCTTCCACCGTTGTTAAAAAAGACCTTACTCAATGGTTCTTCAAAATTACCGACTACGCTGAAGAACTTTTAGAAGGACTAAAAGATTTAGATTGGCCGGAAAAAACTAAACTTATGCAGAAAAACTGGATTGGTAAATCTACCGGTGGCGAAATTGAATTCACTTGTGAAAGCGGTGACAAATTCAAAGTATTTACCACTCGTGCAGACACCTTATTCGGCGTTTCATACGTTGTTTTAGCACCCGAACATCCATTAGTTAAAAAATTAACCTCTAAAAAACAATTAAAAGCCGTTGAGGCGTATATAGAACAAACTTCTAAAACTAACGAAATAGATAGACTTTCTACCACGAGAGAAAAAACGGGTGTTTATATTGGACACAACGCCATTAACCCCATTAACGGAAAAGTCGTGCCTATTTACGCTGCCGATTACGTTTTATATTCTTATGGAACTGGCGCAGTTATGGGTGTTCCCGCACATGACGATAGAGATTTCGATTTTGCTAAAAAGCACGATATCCCAATCGTTAGAGTTGTTAAAGGCATTTCAACGGACGATGAACTTCCTTTCACTGAAGACGGTATCGTTATAAACAGTCCCGGATTTGACGGATTAACGAGTGAAGAGGCAAGAAAAGCAATAGTAAACAAATTAGTAACCACCGGTCAAGGCGAACACAAAACCAATTATAGATTAAGAGATTGGCTCGTTTCCCGTCAACGTTATTGGGGCGCGCCTATCCCTATGGTATATTGTGAAAAGTGTGGTACAGTTCCCGTACCTGAAGCTGATCTTCCCGTTAAACTCCCCTACGACGTTGAGTTTACTCCAGACGGAGAGTCTCCTTTGAAAAAGCACAAAGGATTTATGGAAACAACCTGCCCTATTTGTGGTGGTAAAGCAACGAGAGATCCCGACACATTAGATACCTTCGTATGTTCAAGTTGGTATTATCTAAGATACCCTGATGCTAACAACTCTAAAGAAGCGTTCAATCCTAAGATAATTAATAAGATGCTACCCGTTGATAAATACGTTGGTGGTTCAGAACACGCTTGTATGCACCTACTCTACGCAAGATTCTTTACTAAAGCACTTAGAGATATGGGCTACCTTAACTTTGACGAACCTTTTAAATCTCTCGTTCACCAAGGTATTATTTTAGGACCTGACGGTGCAAGAATGAGTAAATCAAAAGGCAATATAATAGCACCAGATCCTTACGTTGAAAAATACGGTTCTGATACGCTTAGATTATATTTAATGTTTGGTTTTTCATATACAGAGGGTGGCCCTTGGAACGACGATGGAATTAAGGCAATTACTAAATTCTTAGATAGAATTGAAAGGCTTGCATTAAAAATCATTAAACTTCAAGCACCCAAAAAGGAAAACAATATCGGCAAAGACGAAAAGGAACTCCTCTATGCCACCAACTACGCTATTAAGTGTATTGATAACGATATGGAAAATTTCTCTTTCAACACTGCCGTTGCAAGACTTATGGAATTGCTTAACGCTCTTTCTAAATACGACGCTGTTGAAAATAAAAACATTACAGTGTTCAAAAATTGCTTTAAGAATTTCGTTCAACTCTTAGCACCTTGCGCTCCACACTTTAGTGAAGAGCTTTGGGAAATGATGGGAAACAAAACCTCTATTTTCTATTCATCGTACCCTGTTTGTGACGAAAAGGCGTTAGTTAAAGACGAAGTAGAAGTTGCAGTTCAAATTAACAGTAAAATTCGCACTAAGTTAATGCTCCCAAGTGGAATTGACGAGGCTGGAGTTAGAGAAATTATTTATAACGACGAAAAACTTAGCCAAGAATTAAAGGACAAAGAAATTAAAAAACTTATTATTATCCCCAACAGATTAATCAATATTATAGTGTAGAAATTATGAAAGAAACTCAAAATTTACTACTTACAAATGAAAGACCGAAACCAAGTATGGATTTCGGTCTTACCATAGAAGAAGTTAATCAAAGAAAAGAACAAGGTTTAACTAACGGAGCACCTAAGAAATACTCCAAGTCTTACCTATCCATTTTCGTTAGCAATATTTGCACCTTTTTTAACCTATTAGGTTTAATAGTTGCAATAGCGCTTATTATTGCTAAAGCGCCTCTATCTAAATTTTTTTTCGTTGTTATTTTCTTATCCAACTTATTTATTGGTATATTGCAAGAAATTAGAGCAAAAAGATGCATAGATAGACTATCGATAATGTCTAATAAAACAACTAAGGTAGTTAGAAATGGTAGTGTAAGTGAAGTTTCTTCTGAAGAAATAGTTTTAGACGACATTATTCACCTTGGAATAGGATCTCAAATCCCTACCGACTGCGAACTTATAGACGGCTTTGTTGAAGTTAACGAATCGCTTTTAACGGGCGAATCCGTACCTGTTAAAAAGAATATTGGCGACAAACTTTTATCCGGTAGTTTTATCGTATCGGGTACTTGCGTGGCTATTGCAACAGAGGTTGGAAAAAATAATTACGTACAAAAACTTTCGGCAAAAGCAAAAGAATATAAAAAACCACATTCTGAACTTATGTCGTCACTAAAACTTATCATAAAAACAATCGGCTTAGTAATCGTACCTATGGGCGTGCTTTTTATGGTAAAAACAATGACTAACGGCACGCAATTTCAAGCGGCTATAACAAGCACTTCTGCCGTTGTAATAGGCATGATACCCTCCGGTATGTTCCTACTTACAAGTTTGGCGCTTGCAGTTGGCATAATTAAACTTGCCAAGCACAACACCTTAGTTCAAGACCTTTATTCTCTTGAAATGCTTGCTCGTGTTGACACCGTTTGTTTTGATAAAACGGGAACTATCACCGACGGAAAAATGACGGTTAAAGAGGTTGTTGAAATTAAAAAACATAAACATAATATAGAAGATATTATGTCCTCTATGCTTGGAGTGTTAAAAGATAACAACCAAACGGCTATTGCGCTATTTAATAAATTTGGTCAATCGGAAAAATTTAATAGTGAAAATATATTATCTTTTAACTCTGCAAGAAAACTCTCTGCCGTTACTTTTGAAAAGATTGGAACTTATTCTTTTGGCGCGCCAGAATACGTATTAAGCAAAAAAGAATACGAAAAAATTTCAAACGATATTGAAAGTTACGCAAAACAAGGTTTAAGAGTTTTAATTCTTGCGCACTCATCTTCTAAATTAGTTGAAGATAAAATCCCTGAAAACTTTACCCCTATCGCCTATTTGTTATTAGTTGATAACGTTAGGGACGATGCAGTGTCAACAATCGCTTGGTTCAAAGAAAACGACGTTGCAATTAAAGTAATCTCTGGCGATAACCCCATCACCGTTTCAGAAGTTAGCAAAAGAGTTGGCATTGAAAACGCAGATAAATATATCAGTTTAGAAGGTTTATCAGACGAAGAGGTTGCAAAGGTGGCAAACGAATACACCGTTTTTGGTAGAGTTTCCCCCGATCAAAAGGCAATACTTATAAAGTCTATTAAATCGGCAGGTCACGTTACCGCAATGACTGGTGACGGTGTTAACGACATTTTAGCCTTAAAAGAGGCTGATTGTGCCATCTCCGTTGCATCTGGCAGTGAAGCGGCAAGAAACGTTGCTCACTTAGTTTTAATGGACAACAACTTTTCTTCTATGCCAAAAGTTGTTCACGAAGGCAGAAGAGTTATTAATAACGTTCAAAGTTCGGCATCACTCTTTTTAATGAAAACGTTATTTACTATGATTTTATCTTTAGTAACGTTATGTTTACCTTTCTATAAAAAGTACCCCATTGAACTTGACCAAATGATATTTTTAGAGTTCTTTATTATAGGTTTAGCATCCTTCTTTTTATCAATGCAACCAAACGATGCAAGGGTTGAGGGTAAATTTATTAATTACGTTTTCGGAAAATCAGTGCCGAGCGCAATTTTAATGCTTTTTAGTTTTGCCGTTGTTGAAATATTTAGAGTAACGCTTAATATTTTCCCTACAGAAGTTTATTCAACTATGAGTATTTATGCAATTACCTTTGCGGGAATTATTAGCCTATACAACATCTGTAAACCCCTCAATAAATATAGAGGTACGTTATTTTTCAGTATACTTATTTCTATGCTTGGAATAGCAATTTACGGCGTTATAAACGGACTTAGCATGTTATCTTTAGTTCAACTATCTCCCCTTTCAACCTATTGGCATCATATATTAATTATTTTAGTTGTACTTCTAATTGATTGCGCATTACTCCCGTTATTGAATAAGCTTTTTAAGAATATTAAATTGCCAAATTTTATTAGTAAAAGATTATAAAATTTA
>JAZSDD010000001.1:0-8878 GCA_045530945.1 Christensenellaceae bacterium | reverse complement strand
GGAAAAGCAACAAAGTGACCATACTGTTTGTCAAAAGACAAATAGTAGGAAACGTTGTTTGCTTTGACGGCGGGGTGTAGCGCAGTTGGGGCGGGGCGTTAAGCAAAGTGTCCTGTGGACAGTTTGTAGCCAAAGCCCGCGAGTGCCCTCATGGCACGAGAGAGGAAGCGCCTTGGGCGCTACCTGTATAAAACTCTAAGCGAGTGGAAAATTAATAGTAAACAATATAAAAGTTTTTTCGGGGTGTAGCGCAGTTGGTAGCGCGCATGGTTCGGGACCATGAGGTCGTGGGTTCAAATCCCGTCACTCCGACCAAAGGAAAAAAAGATGATATGCGTATCGTCTTTTTTTCTTGCGTTTTAATAATTGATTAAAAATTTTTATTTTTTTATTGACAAGAGTTACAATTTATGGTAAATTAATAACGTTAATTGGAAATAACTTACTCATAAGGGAGTAGTCGGCACGGTATGTGCGATAAAGTCAACACCACAGTTTTCTTGGCTTTATCTTAATTGACGAGACTTATCTTACTTTAGAAGATGGGTTTCGTTTTTTTATGTAAACATTATATCTTAGGAGGATATTTAATGAAATTTTACTGTGAGGACCAAGACAAGGTCTTAAGCGAATTAAGTAGTTCGCGAGAGGGCTTAACCTCATCCGAGGCTTCAAAACGACTTGAAGAAAACGGAAAAAACAAACTTGTAGCAGCAAAAGGAAAGTCAATTATTCGCCGTTTCCTTGAGCAACTTGCAGACCCAATGATAATTATACTGCTCGTAGCAGCGCTTATTAGTGGTGTTTTGGCAGTGCTTGAAAACGAAAGTTTTGCAGACGTTATTATCATTCTTGCCGTTGTTATTATAAACGCCGTTTTAGGTGTTTATCAAGAAAGCAAGGCGGAAAAAGCCATCGAGGCGTTGCAAGAAATGTCTGCGGCAACTTCCAAAGTTTTGCGTGATGGGAAAGTTCAAATAATTCATAGCGAAGATTTAGTTGTTGGTGACGTTATCTTGTTAGAGGCTGGTGACGCTGTTCCCGCAGACGCACGTATTTTGGAAAACGCAAGTCTTAAAGTTGAAGAGGCTGCTCTCACCGGTGAATCAGTTCCCGTAACTAAATTTATAGACATTATATATCTAAAAGACGGTGAAAAGGACGTTCCCCTTGGTGACCGTAAGAATATGTTATATATGGGTTCTACGGTAGTTTATGGTCGTGGAACGGCTGTCGTTACCGCAACGGGTATGGATACCGAAATGGGTAAAATCGCAGGCGCACTTCAACAAGCAGAAGATGGTGAAACGCCTCTCCAGAAAAAACTTACTCAGTTATCAAAGATTTTAACTTGGTTAGTTTTAGGAATCTGTCTTGTAGTTTTCGCCGTACAAGTTATAAGGGCTGGAAACTTTAGTTTCAATGAAACGATACTCCCCTCCTTTATGGCATCCGTTTCGTTAGCCGTTGCAGCAATTCCAGAAGGCCTTGCAGCAGTCGTTACCGTTGTTCTATCAATGGGCGTAACTAATATGTCTAAGCGTAACGCAATTATCCGTAGATTAACGGCAGTTGAAACGTTAGGTTGCGCACAAATTATTTGTTCTGACAAAACGGGTACTTTAACCCAAAATAAAATGACCGTTGTTGATTATTTCGGCGACAACGAGGAAAACCTTGCTAAGGCAATGGCGCTCTGCTGTGATGCTGAAATTGACACTGACGGTAACGTAACGGGTGAACCAACCGAGGCAGCCCTCGTTGTTTGGGCAGATAAACTCGGTATGAAAAAATACGACTTGAAGTCTGCTAACCCTCGTTCTGGTGAAGCGCCTTTCGATTCAAGCAGAAAAATGATGAGTACCGTGCATAATTGTAACGGAAGTTTTATTCAATACACTAAGGGTGCGCCCGACGTGATTATAGGAAAATGTACTCATTATCTTAAAGACGGCAAAATGTTGCCTATGGATGAAGAGTATAAAAACTCAATCTTATCGGCAAACAAGAATATGGCTGATAGAGCCCTCCGTGTTCTTGCGTGCGCAATGAGAACTTGGGAAAACGAGCCAAGCGATTACGAGGCAGATACTCTTGAAAAAGAACTTTGTTTCGTTGGTCTATCGGGTATGATTGACCCCGTTCGTCCAGAAGTTAAGGACGCTATCGTTCAATGTAGAAGCGCAGGTATTCGCCCCATTATGATTACGGGGGATCATATAGACACTGCCGTTGCTATTGCAAAAGAACTTGGAATTATCACTGAAGAAACTTATGCAATTACCGGCGCACAACTAAACGAAATGAGCGACAAAGAGTTTGAAGAGCAATTCTTTAATATCAGTGTATACGCTCGTGTCCAACCGGAACATAAAACTCGTATAGTAAACGCTTGGAGAAAGGCTGGTTACGTTACTGCAATGACTGGTGACGGTGTTAACGACGCTCCCTCTATTAAGAGTGCAGACATAGGCGTGGGTATGGGAATTACCGGTACGGACGTTACTAAAAACGTTGCCGATATGGTGCTTACCGACGATAACTTTGCTACAATTGTTGGCGCAGTTGAGGAAGGTAGACGTATTTACGATAATATTCGTAAAGCAATTCAATTCCTACTTGGCTCAAATATGAGTGAGGTTTTATCAATCTTTATTGCAACGCTTTTAGGATTTACCATCTTAAAGCCCGTTCACCTACTCTGGATTAACCTAGTTACCGACTGTTTCCCCGCCCTTGCGTTAGGTACGGAAAAGGCAGAACCTGATATTATGAGGCGTAAACCTCGTGAAAGTAAGGCAGGAATATTCTCCGGTGGTATGGGCGTTGATATCGCTTATCAAGGCGTTCTCGTAACCATTTTAACACTCGGCTCTTACTTTATAGGACACTTTGTTGAAACAGGAAACTGGGAAATTACTAACAGTGCGGACGGTATGACTATGGCGTTTCTAACCATGTCTATGGCGGAAATCTTCCACAGCTTCAACATGCGTTCTCAAAGAGGTAGCATCTTCAAACTTCGTTCTAAAAACAATATTTTATTGTTTGCAGGGCTTGGTTCGTTGGTTGCAACAACACTCGTTTGTGAAGTTTCCTTCCTCGCAAATGCGTTTGGCTTTGCAAGCGTAGACATTGTTGAATATCTAATTGCAATCGGCCTCGGCGTAGTAGTTATCCCCGTTGTTGAACTCGTTAAGTTGTTCCAAAGAAAGCACGCTAAAAGACTTGAAGAAAAATCTTTTATCCCTAACGAAATTTAATAAATAATCAATACAAAAAAGGATGCATAATTTTGCATCCTTTTTTTGTTAAGTTTTTTATTTCATTTTAGAAAGATTGGTTTTATAAATCCATTTTCCACCAGTAAATTTGCCGAAAACGTATTTATCTGAAGCCGATTCACAATTAACGTAAAGTTCTCCGTCCACTATTACCATTTCTTCACTCATAGGTGCAATTTTATATGTTTTATTTAGGCTTGCACTATCCATAGCGTATAAGGGAAGATTTTTGCCCAAAATCTCTTTTTCACCTTGAAGCACTAATTCTTTTTCGGAAAATTCGTATATTTTAGAAAAAGATACACCCCAAGACGTTGAAAGATAGATTTTTCCATTATACAAGGTTAGCCCTTGAACTTGGTCTGGCATAGAATATGCCTTTGTCGGATTAGGGGCTATACCCAAAGGCATAGCCTCGTCTAAATTAAATTCAACTGCAAGTGCTTGATTATAATCCCCTGCTTTCGTCGTAATTTTATGACTTTCAAGCGTTGGATAACTTTTCGCACGGTAAAATTCACCCGTAATCAGTCTATCTCCACAAACGGTAACAAAAGCGTTGCCTATGTAATCGGTATCACTCTTCATTAAAGAAAATGCGCCAAGGCAAGGAAGAGCGTCACCACTAGTTGCCGTTACTAAATCGTTATAAGAATAAACGTAAATGCAACAATCTGAACCACCCGTTACGTATAAAAAATCTTTCCAAAAGTCAATTCCACCACCGTGACCTACATAGTCATTACCGTCGGGCGTTTTAAGGGTAACCTTTTTGATTAACTCACCGTTTTTAACCAAATATACTGGAGATTTTGAGTGGTCTTTCATATAACCCGATAATATAAAGGTTTCATTTTCCTTGTCGTAGCACATTCCTTGAGGAACGTAACCGTCTCCAATTTCGGGAATCTTAAATGCCTTTTCACTTGCACGATAATAATTACTAACGGGCAAGCGAAAATATCCTATAGCACCGCATAAAATTACCCCTATTCCAACTATAATGCTGGTCAAAACGACGGCTAATCTAACCCATAATTTTATCTTTTGTTTTTCTGCCATTTTTATCTCCTAATTTTAAGTTTAAGTTAAATAAAATGTACAATCAGTAAGTTTTTTTCTTTTTAATTTTAATACTTTGCCGTTTTCCATAACGAAAGTATAACCTTTTTGATATTTGCAGTTATTACAATCTCCATTTACGTGAGTTTTTATAGGGCAATGCCTAAGCGTCATATAGGCAAAATCAGTCCTTTCTCCTGCTCCGTTTTCCGACAATATTATGGGCTTATCAAAAACTGCCGACGTTATAGAATTATAAACGTTAAGTCCTCCACCAATTATAACGTCATCTGTTAAACTCAAAGCGTAATAATTGTTTGCAACAATTCCCACCCCCGTTTTTGCTATTATTTCTTTTAGCAACTCAACGTCTTTACTTAGGGCAAAATTTGGGGCAAATAGATAGGGCCTTTTTTCTTGCTTTTTGCAAAAATTTACAAACCTTTCCACGTCCTCTACACTATAAATTTCGGGAGAATATATCACCGTTTCACTCTTTAAGTTTTCAAAATTCTCTTCAACGATTTCAAAATTTTTTAGGAGTTTTATATTTTTAACAATTTCAACATTAATCCTATCGATTTTTTCTCTATCAACTAAGGTTAGCATGTCTATTGCAGTTGCGTATACCTTTCTTCTAAAATCGTTTAATGAAGATTTTACTAAGAAACAATCTTCAAAATATAGGTAGGTTATCTTTGGCAAAAAATATTCCGATTTATTAAAGCAGTTTTCAATATCTTTTTCTGTAATCGGTCTATTTAACGGCGCTTTTAGCACCTCGCCCTCTATGATTTTTTTCTTATCGTTTAAATTAATAACTGCTTTAATCTTTTCACCAACTTTAAGGTGTAAATCTATTTTAATATCCCTTTTTAACTTTTGCGTTAAAAATTCTTCTTCCATTTTAACGTCTGAAATAAGCCTTACGATAAGTCCCTCTTTTATTTTTTGAGTGGTGGTTAGAAGATATAAGTCTTTATCAACTTTTTTCACGTCGTAAGCGGAAATAGTTATGACTTCCCTATTGCCGTCTATAAACTTCAAAACGGATTTAGGGTTAATATCTTGGTTTGCTTTAACGTAAACCTCATTGAATTTCTTGCCTAATCTCACCCTTTCCACTCTTCCTAAGGGTATGCCGATATGGTTTTGAATTAGAGAAATAATCTCTCCGTTTCCGTTAAAATACCCCTCGGTAAACTCACGATTAAAGGCAAGAGAAACTGCTCTTTTATCAGGCGAGATACCGTCTAAAGCCTTTTTATATTCTCTCGTAACTGCGCCAACGTAGAAAGGTCTTCTTGCTCTTCCCTCAATTTTTAAAGAGGTTACGCCTGCCTTTTTAAGGTCAGATAATCTATCTAACATATTAAAATCTTTTGCGCTTAATAGATAACCTTTCTTAACGGTTTTTTCGTTAAATTTAAGGGTGTATGGCAATCTACAAAGTTGCTTACATCTTCCCCTATTGCCACTTGCGTTAAAAAGATAAGAACTCAAATAGCAATTACCAGAAAAACTAACGCATAAAGCACCGTGAACGAAATATTCTATCTCAATCTTAGAGTTATCTCTAATCCTTTTAATTTCAGATATTGGAGTTTCCCTTGCAAGCACAACCCTCTTAAAATTAAACTTTTCAATTTCTTTCACACCCTCAAGGTTATGTATTCCCATTTGAGTGCTTGCGTGAAGTTCTATATTTGGATAATTTTCAGATAAAAGTTTTGCTAAACCTAAATCTTGAACGATAAAGGCGTCCACCCCCAAATTATAAGCATCTATAACGACGTTTAGGGCAGTTTGCAACTCTAAATCGTTAAACAATATATTAACCGCCAAAAACACTCTAACGCCGTAAATATGAGCAAGGTTCACTGCCTCGCCCAAATTTTCCATACTAAAACCTTGAATATTGTTTCTGGCATTAAATTCTTTTACCCCGAGGTACACTTCGTCTGCACCGTTATATATTGCCGTTTTAAGGCTTTCAAAATCACCTGCGGGAGCAAGAAGTTTCATTTAGCATTTCTCCTTATTTATCCTTTAATTGCCTACTTTGATATTATATCAAAGGTGCATAAATCAGTCAAGAACATAATTTATTAATAAAATAAACCTCAACGGGTTTTCACGTTGAGGTTTACGTTTAAGATTAAATTAAATTCTATTTAGTCCACATTTGATAGCAGCGTCTTTAACTGCTTTTGCAACTGCGGGAGCAACCCTATTATCAAAAGGTGCGGGAATTATATAATCTGCACGAAGTTCTTCTTCAGAAACGATGCCTGCAATGGCTTTTGCAGCGGCAATTTTCATTTCTTCATTAATATCAAGCGCTCTACAATCTAACGCACCACGGAAAATTCCGGGGAAAGCAAGAACGTTGTTAATTTGGTTGGGAAAATCACTTCTTCCCGTGCCAACAACCTTTGCGCCAGCTTGCAATGCAACGTCAGGCATAATTTCGGGAGTGGGATTTGCCATTGGCATAACGATAGCGTCTTTTGCCATTGTTTTAACCATTTCCGCCGTCAATACGCCTGGTGAACTTACGCCAACGAAGATATCTGCTCCAACAAGCGCCTCGGCAAGAGTACCCTTTTTGCCAAGTTTATTAGAAAAGTCTGCAATCTCTTCCTTGCTTGCGTTCATTCCTTCTTTTCTGCCCTTATATATTATGCCATTTCTGTCGCACATAACAACGTCTTTAGCACCCATAGAAATCATAAGTTTAGCAATGGCAACACCTGCTGCACCAGCGCCACTAAATACCACTGAAACGTCTTCCCACTTTTTATTAACTAATTTTAATGCGTTAATGCAAGCGGCAACACAAACTACTGCTGTGCCGTGTTGGTCGTCGTGAAAAATAGGAATATCAACCTCTGGGTCTTCTTTTAATCTCTTTTCAATCTCAAAACATCTTGGCGCAGAAATATCTTCTAAGTTTACTCCGCCAAAAGAACCTGCTAAAAGTTTAATGGTATTAACTATCTCGTCAACACTTTTACTTCTAACGCAAAGAGGAATAGCGTCTACGTTTCCAAAACTCTTAAATAGTACGCATTTACCCTCCATAACGGGCATGCCAGCCTCAGGTCCGATATCTCCAAGACCTAATACTGCCGTACCGTCAGTAACGACTGCAACGAGGTTTCCTCTCCCCGTCAATTCAAAAGACTTGTTGTAATCTTTGTTAATTGCAAGGCAAGGCTCTGCAACACCTGGTGTATACGCCAAGGATAAATCTTCTTTGTTTTCCACCCTTACCTTAGAAACAACGCCTATTTTGCCTTTCCATTCTCCGTGAAGTCTTAAAGACTCTTTTGCATAATCCATAATTTTTCCTCCAAATCTTGTCCGTTTAATTTTTTATTAAATAAATGCTTTATAGATTGTTTTAATACATTTCTCGTAGTCAGAATTTGCTACTCCTATTATAATATTAAGTTCGCTCGACCCTTGGTCAATCATAATAATATTTATGCCCGCTTCTGCAAGAGCATTAAAGAGTTTTCCCGCCGTTCCGGGACGCCTCGTCATGCCGTGACCAACCGTCGCAATTAAAGAAATATTTTCCACTACTTGTATATAATCTGGGCTAACGTTTTCTCTAATTTCATTAATAATATCAGATAAATTTCCACCCTTTAACTGTTCAGAAGATACTACAACTGAAAGCGTATCAATACCAGAGGGCAAATGTTCAACGCATAGACCGTGATGTTCTATTACGGATAAAACCTTTCTAATAAAGCCCACCTCAGAATTCATCATTGATTTTTCAATAATAATAACAGTGAAATCTTTCTTACCTGCAATACCGGTAATTACGGGGTCACCATCAAAAGATACGTACTTATCGTTTGGAACAATCATAGTCCCTTCGTCTTGAGGACTGAAAGTGTTTTTTATATTAATGGGAATTTTGCCTTTCATTACGGGGAAGATAGCCTCTGAGTGAAGAACGGATGCCCCCATATATGAAAGTTCTCTTAATTCCTTATAGGTAATTTGTCTAATGGGTTTAGCACCGATAACAATTCTTGGGTCACAAATCAAAAACCCACTAACGTCCGTCCAATTCTCGTAAAGATCAGCCCTAACGCCCCTTGCAATTATCGAACCGGTAATGTCGCTTCCACCTCTACTAAAAGTTTTAACGTTTCCTTCGTAACTTCTGCCGTAAAACCCAGGAACTACCACGTATTCTTTGCCTTTTAATTTCGTCCTTACTTTGTCGTCGGTATATTCTTGATTAAGTCTGCCCTCGCTATCAAAACGAATCATTTCAACTGCATCGATAAATTCAAAACCGATAAATTTAGCAAAAACTAAAGCTGATAAATATTCCCCTCTCGAAGCACAAAAATCTGCACTACGATTTTCTATCATTTCCTTTTCCGTTCTGTCGAGAATAGCGTTTATATCGATATCGAGTTTTAAGTCCTCTACAATACCTATAAATCTTTCTCTAATTAAGGAAAAACTTTTACTGCAATTACCCTTATTTACTATTTCTTCAT
>JAZSDD010000030.1:0-35829 GCA_045530945.1 Christensenellaceae bacterium | reverse complement strand
TTATATATATAATGTTTTAAAAAATCGCCACGAGAAAAAATTTTAAAAAAAATAAAAAAAATTTTAAAAAAGTAGTGAAAAATGCTTTACAAAACTAAAGTGATGAAGTATAATATAGATACTTTCTTCACCAAAGTAAAGTGATAAAGTGATAAAGTAAAAAAAATTATAGTTGTAAAATAAAAGGAGAACACAACAATGAAGAAAATCTTAACACTTATTTTAACAGTAGTACTTGGCGTAGCCGCATGTTTCGGCTTAACTGCTTGTGGCGAATCTGGCGACGTTAAAGCCATTAAAGATGCAGGCAAAATCGTAGTTGGAATCACTGATTACGAACCAATGGATTATAAAGATGAAAATGGTAAATGGATTGGTTTTGATGCAGAACTTGCAGAAATGTTTGCAGCACAACTTGGAGTTACTTGTGAATTCGTTGAAATCAACTGGGATTTAAAAGTAGGTGAAATTAACGGAAGAGTTATCGACGTTATTTGGAACGGTATGACGGCAAGTGAAGAACTTGGACAATCAATCGACTTCTCAGTTTCTTATGCTAAAAACGCACAAGTAGCAGTTGTAAAGAACGGTAGTTTAATCACCACTAAAGAACAAATCAAAAATGCAGCAGTTGTTGTAGAACCCGGTTCAGCAGGACAAAAAATTACCCAAGCTGAAGGTATGACTAACGTTAGCGCACCTAATAACCAAAAACAAACATTACTTGAAGTATTAGCAGAAACGTCAGACGTTGCAATTATCGACTTAACTATGGCACAGAGTGTAGTAGGAAAGGGTGACTTTGCAGAACTTAAAATGGTTGAAGGTGTTTCTTACGGCGACGAAATCTTTGCAGTAGGTTTAAGAAAAGGATCTAACATAAAAGAAAAACTCGATGCTTTCTTAAAGGCAAAATATGCAGACGGAACTATCACTGCCCTTGCAGAAAAATATTCCGTTGGTATCAACACCGAGGCATTAAGCAAATAATAAAAGAGGCAAGTAAACAATGGAAGTATTTTTAGAAGTTACTTCCCAACTCGGAAACGGATTTTTGTTATCGTGTTTATTGTTTACGCTTACCTTAATAATTGCGTTACCACTGGGGCTACTTATCTCGTTTTGTACGATGAGCAAGTTTGCCCCATTACGCGTATTATTTAAGATAATCGTTTGGATATTACGTGGCACTCCGTTAATGCTTCAATTATTCGTAATATTTTACGGACCAGGGTTATTAGGATTATTCAAGTGGCCCTCCGTTCATACGGGATGGGTGTGGTTTGATTCCACTTTTGACACCAGATTTATAGCAGCGCTTGTTGCTTTTGCAATTAACTACGCAGCGTATTTTTCTGAAATTTATCGTGGTGGTATTCAAAGCATTACTAACGGACAATTTGAAGCAGGCATGGTTTTGGGAATGACAAAAACACAAATTTTCTTTAAGGTAATTTTACTTCAAGTTATCAAGAGAATTTTACCCCCTATGAGTAACGAAATTATTACTCTCATAAAAGATACGTCTTTAGCAAATACAATTTCTGTTTACGAACTTATATTTGAGGCGAAAGCTTTTATGAACGTAGGACTTATTTGGCCTTTCTTTTATGCGGGGGCGTTCTATTTAGTGTTTGTCGGAATATTAACAATAGTATTTGGCAAATTAGAAAAGAAATTATCCTATTTTAAGGCGTAATTATGGCGTATTTAGAAATTAGAAATTTTAATAAATCTTTCGGCGAAACGGAAGTATTAAAGGGTATTGACCTTGATATTGAAAAGGGGGAAGTTGTAACCATTATCGGCTCTTCTGGTAGTGGTAAAACCACACTTCTTCGCTGCATCAATTTTCTTGAAACGCCAGACGTTGGCGAAATGAATTTAGACGGCGAAAGGCTTTTTAATTCTTCTGCTGAGAAAAAGGACGGGGAAAAGGAACTTCGCGATAAAAGGCTTAATTTTGGGCTTGTATTCCAATCGTTTAACCTTTTTCCACAATACAACGTAATTGATAATATAACTTTAGCCCCAATTCTTTTAATAGAAGACCAAGTGAAGGCATACAGGGAAGAACTTAAAAAAGAAGGCAAAAATAGGCTTGAGATTAGAAAGTTAATTTCTGAGTTCACAGCAGAAAAAAAGGCAAAAATTATAGAAAACGCAAAAGAACTTCTTAAAATGGTTGACTTAACGGAAAAGGAAAAATCATACCCTTGTGAACTATCGGGCGGTCAAAGTCAGCGTGTTGCAATAGCGAGAGCGCTTGCGTTAAAACCAAAGGTATTGTGTTTTGACGAGCCTACTTCTGCCTTAGACCCAGAACTTACCGGCGAAGTATTAAAAGTTATAAAATCGTTAAAGAAAAAAGATAGAACAATGATAATTGTAACCCACGAAATGGGTTTTGCTAAAAACGTTTCTGATAAAGTAATATTTATGGCAGACGGAGTTGTTGAGGAAGCGGGAAAACCGAAAGAAATCTTTGAAAATCCCAAGTCGGAAAAATTAAAGGCGTTTCTTTCAAGTATAACCAACAAGGACGGTGAATAAAATGTCTGACAATATGAAGGAAGATATAACCGAATTATATAAGTTAATAGCCTCTCTAAAATCTGAGGAAGAAGTACAATTACTTTTTGACGATCTTTGCACCTATAAAGAGATTGATTCTATGGCACAACGTCTAAAATCGGCAAAACTCTTAATGAGTGGAGCAACGTATGGAGAAATTATTAAGCAAACGGATATTTCTTCTGCAACGTTATCGAGAGTTTCAAGATGCGTTCAATACGGAAAAGGCTACAAAACGATATTAAAACAACAAGAACAAAAAGATAAGTAAAAAATCCTTTTATAAACAAATTGATAAATAAAAAAGGGCGAAGAAATTTTTTCTTCGCCCTTTTTGTTTGATAAGAAAGGTTTTTAGTTGTTATATTAACGCTGCGATTAAAAAAGTAGTAACTAAGAAATTCACTAAAACAGTTAAAACTGAAATTCCAAGCCACGCAAGAAGTTTAAGTGGAACGTTTTTTATAGATTTCATTGCAAGTATACTTAAAACCACGCCAATGCCGTCAATAAGTCCCCCTAATGCACCACCAACAAGTGGGAAAATTAAAACTAACGAAGGAGATGACCCCCAAACTAAAAGTGTGATAAAAACAAGTATAGGCAAAAGCATTTCGTACCATTTTACAGGTGGGGTAAGTTGAATTTTATCTTTATCAACCTTTACAAATGCACCTTTAAGAAAATTGCCACCTAAAACAAAGTATTGGCGTTCTTGTCCATTAGAATAGAAAAAAGTTTTTTTATCTATTTTGGTTAGATATTTGCCGTTTACCATTAAGGTTTTTTTACCCGTCCAAGTACTTTCATCATAAACGATTTGCCCGTAAGTTTCGTGATTGATTATAGCCTTCATTTTCTTTCTCCTTTGAAATATTATATTGTTTTTAAAATTATTATATCACAAAAGTACGAAAAGTCAAGCGATTTTCAAAAATATGGGGATTATATCCCCTTAATAAAAAGGATTATAATCCCCATAATATTATTATAGGGGGAAAGATATGTTTAAGTATGATAGATTGTTTATAACTATGAAAGAAAAAGGAGTTTCAACGTATAGGCTTAGGGAAGAGTGTGTAATAGATAGTAAGACTATAAGAAGATTAAAAGCAAACGAAAATATAGAAATGAAAACGCTTGATAAAATTTGTGCATACTTAGATTGCAAAATTGAAGAAGTGGTAGAATTTGTAAAAGACTAAAATTTTTTATAACTTAAAGACAAATTAAAAATAGAACCATTTAAGTATAAAAAAAGAGCAAACCGATTAAGGTTTGCTCTTTTAAGTTTTAACTAACTAACTAACTATTTATCAGCAAGTTTTTTGTAAGAATCAAGTCTTGCTTTACTGTCAGCCTCGGTAGTTTCAAATAAACTTTCAGCAAGTTCGGGACGTGCTTTCATAAGTGAAGCATATCTCGTTTCGCCAAGTAAGAATGCTTTGTAATCACCGGTAGGTTCTTTAGAATCTAAGGTGAAGGGGTTCTTGCCAGCGTCTGCAAGTTCAGGATTGAAACGATAGAGTTGCCAATATCCACAATCAACAGCCTTTTTCTCTTCGTCTTGAGATTTCATCATGTTGATACCGTGGTTGATACAAGGTGCGTAACAAATAATGAGTGAAGGTCCGTCGTACTTTTCAGCCTCAACGAGAGCGTTCATAAGTTGTTGTTTGTTAGAACCCATAGCGCATTGAGCAACGTAAACGTAGCCGTAACTCATAGCCATCATACCAAGGTCTTTTTTCTTAACTCTCTTACCAGCAGCAGCAAACTTAGCGATAGAACCGGTAGGAGTTGATTTACTTGCTTGTCCACCCGTGTTAGAGTAAACTTCGGTGTCGAGAACGAGAACGTTAACGTTTTCACCGCTTGCAAGAACGTGGTCAAGTCCGCCGTAACCGATATCGTAAGCCCAACCGTCACCACCGAAAATCCAAATAGAGGGTTTAACTAAGCAATCGAGGTTGCCCTTAATGTAGTCAAGACCTTCAGCAGTTTCTGCTTTCATTGCCTCTTTAACTAATTCAGCAGCAACTTTACTCTTTTCTGCGTCTTCTTTATCAGCAAGCCAAGCAGAGAAAGCGTTCTTGGTGTTTTCGTTAACTTTATCGAGGTTAGCGTTCATATCCTCTTCGATTTTAGCACGACGTGCTTTCATAGCAAGGTTCATACCATAACCGAATTCAGCGTTATCTTCAAAGAGTGAGTTTGCCCAAGCAGGACCTTTACCTTCTTTATTAACGGTGTAAGGACAGGTAGGAGCAGAACCACCGTAGATTGAAGAACAACCGGTAGCGTTTGCAACTATCATTCTGTCACCGAAAAGTTGGGTAACGAGTTTAACGTAAGGAGTTTCACCACAACCTGCGCAAGCGCCGGAGAACTCAAATAAAGGTTTGTTGAACTGACTGCCTTTAACGGTGGTAGACTTACAACCGGGGCAAGCAGATACGTCAACTTCAGGAAGGCTTTCACTATATTCGTAGTTAACCGTTTCTTCAGCAACAATGCTACCAAAGGGAACCATAGTGAGTGCTTTTTCTTTTGCGGGACAAATGTCTGCACAAACGCCACAACCCATACAATCTAAGGGTGAAACTTGCATTCTGTATTCATAACCCTTGTTGCCAACCATTGCCTTAGTGGTAAATGATTCGGGCTTATCTGCACCCTCAGCAACAACAGCAGGTCTGATACAAGCGTGAGGACAAACGAACGCACATTGGTTACATTGAATACACTTAGATGCATCCCACTTAGGAACGTTAACTGCAACGCCACGTTTTTCGTACTTGGTAGTTCCGGTAGGAACAGTACCGTCAGCAGCAAAAGCAGAAGAGGGGAGTTTGTCACCCTCTAATTTGAGGATAGGATTAACGATTTCTTTGAAGTATTTGTTATCTGCAACGTCTGCCATAGGAGCACCCTCAGTAGTGGTAGCCCAAGAAGCAGGTACGTCAATCTTAACGAGGTTAGCCTCAGCAGAATCGATAGCGTTGTAGTTCATTTGAACGACAGCGTCACCCTTTTTAGCAAAGGATTTGTAAGCCATCTTCTTCATATACTCAACTGCTTGATCGTAAGGAATAATGTTAGCAACCTTAAAGAAAGCAGATTGTAAAATGGTGTTAGTTCTACCACGAAGTCCAAGTTCACCTGCAATCTTAATAGCGTCTATAACGTAAAGGTTGATGTTCTTTTTAGCAATATCGTTTTTAACTGATGCGGGAAGAACTGATTCGAGTTCTTCTGCAGATTTAGCAGAGGTGTTGAAAAGGAACGTACCACCTTGTTTAATATCGCCGGTCATATTGTAACGGGTGATATAAGAGGGGTTAGAACATTGAACGAAGTCTGCTGAGTCGATTAAATATGCTGATTGAATAGGAGTATCGCCGAAACGGAGGTGAGAAACGGTAATACCGCCAGACTTCTTACTGTCGTAGAAGAAGTAACCTTGAACGTATTTATCGGTGTGGTCACCTATAATCTTGATTGAGTTCTTGTTTGCGCCAACAGTACCGTCAGAACCAAGTCCCCAGAATTTACAAGAAACAGTTCCTTCGGGAGCAGCGTCATACTTGAAGCTGAAATCAAGTGAAGTGTTAGTAATATCGTCGTAAATACCAACGGTGAAGTGATTTTTGGGTTCTGCTTGCTCTAAGTTCTTGTAAACAGAATATATCATAGAGGGGTTAAATTCTTTAGAACCTAAACCGTATCTACCACCAACAACCTTGATATCCGTCATACCCTTTTCGAGAAGAGCAGAGCAAACGTCGAGATATAAAGGTTCACCAAGAGAGCCAGCCTCTTTAGTTCTGTCAAGAACGGCAAGTTTCTTAACCGTTTTGGGAAGTGCGTCAACAAAATGGCTGATTGAGAAAGGACGATATAATCTAACTTTCAATAAACCGATCTTGTGACCTTCTTTAATCATCTTGTTGAGGGTTTCTTCCACAGCGTCTGCACCGCTACCCATCATTACGATAACGTTTTCAGCGTCAGGTGCGCCAACGTAATCGAATAGGTGATAGTTTCTACCTGTGAGTTTGCTAACTTTATCCATCATTTCTTGAACGATAGCGGGCGTAGCCTCGTAGTATTTGTTAGCAGTTTCTCTGTTTTGGAAGTAAATATCAGAGTTTTGTGCAGTACCTTTTTGAACGGGGTGTTCAGGGTTTAATGCTCTTGCTCTGAAATCTTCGATATCTTTCATATCAACGAGTTCTTTCATTTCCTCGTAATCAATAACGTCAATCTTGCTTACTTCGTGGCTGGTTCTAAAACCGTCAAAGAAATGTAAGAAAGGAACTTTTGCTTTCAAGGTAGAAAGGTGTGCAACGAGTGCTAAGTCCATAACTTCTTGAACAGAGTTAGAAGAAAGCATTGCAAAACCCGTTTGACGGCAAGCCATAACGTCAGCATGGTCGCCGAAAATGTTAAGCGCGTGAGCAGCAAGCGCTCTTGCACTAACGTGGATAACCGTGGGGAGAAGTTCACCCGCGATCTTATACATATTAGGAATCATTAAAAGCAAACCTTGGCTTGCGGTGTAGGTAGTAGTGAGAGCACCAGCGGTAAGTGAACCGTGTACTGCGCCTGCTGCACCACCTTCAGATTGCAATTCAGCAAGGCGAAGCTTTTGTCCAAACATGTTTACTCTGCCGGCAGCAGACCACTCGTCAGCAACTTCTGCCATAGGAGAAGATGGGGTTATAGGATAAATAGCCGCAACTTCTGAAAAGGCATAGGCAACGTGGCTGGCAGCGGTATTGCCGTCAATCGTCATCTTTTTCATTATTATAAATCCTCCGTAATAATTTTTAACGCTTTTAAGCACCTTATATTATACAATTATATAAAAAATTAGTCAATAGAAAAAACAATTTTCTCTTGCCAAAAAGCAAGGAAAAAACAAAAACTTTGAAGATTGCTTGTAAATTATTTGTTATTTTGGTATAATAGTAAACGGCGAAGATTTTTCGTTCATTATAAGGAGAATTATTACTAAAAAATGGCAATTCTTTCGGCGGACAAGGTAAGTTATTCTTACAACAAAAAAAATACCGCAATAAAAGAGTTAAGCCTTTCGGTGGAAAGGGGCGAATATATTGCGATTATAGGTCATAACGGAAGTGGTAAATCCACCCTCGCTAAACTTTTTAACGGACTTATTAAACCCGATTCGGGGGAAATTATAGTTGATGGGTTTAAGAGTTCGGATAAGTCTGCCCTTTTTGAAATAAGAAAAAGGGTGGGTGTAGTATTTCAAAATCCCGATAATCAACTGGTTGCCTCCATCGTGGAGGACGACGTGGCGTTTGGTCCAGAAAACCTTGGCGTAGAAAGAAAAGAAATAGCGTCAAGGATTGATTTTGCACTAAATTGCGTGGGCATGGAAGAATATAGGAAAAGTTCTCCCACCAGATTATCTGGTGGGCAAAAACAAAGAATTGCTATTGCAGGCGTTCTTGCGTTAAAACCCGAAGTGCTTATCTTAGACGAATCGACGGCAATGCTTGACCCTCAGGGTAGGAAGGAAATTTTAGAAGTAGTAAATAAATTAAACAAAGAACAAGGCGTAACGGTTATTGCCATAACTCATTATATGGAAGAGGTGGTTTGCGCCGATAAAGTTTACGTTTTAGACGACGGAGTGATTGCCCTTTCCGGCACGCCGAGAGAAATATTCAAAGAAAAAAGCGTTATGAAAGGCTTGGGGCTTGAACTTCCCTCCGCCTCGTATATCGCTACAAAATTAATAGAAAACGGCGTTAATATTCAAGGTGAAATATTAACGGAAGAAGAACTTGCGGAGGCGTTATGCAAATTAGGATAGAAAATTTATCGTACGCCTACGGCAGTAAAAACTTAAAAGTAAAAGCGTTAGATAACCTTTCTCTAACTATAAACGAGGGGGAATTTTTCGGCGTTATCGGGCAAACGGGAAGCGGAAAATCCACTTTCGTTCAGCACTTAAACGGATTAATCAAAGCGCAAGACGAAAAGACTAAAATTTTCGTAGGGGATTATAATTTAACGGATAAAAATTGCAACTTTAAGGAGCTAAGGTCAAAAGTCGGTATGGTTTTTCAATATCCCGAGTACCAACTTTTTGCTGAAACCGTTTACGAGGACGTTGCTTTTGGGCTTAGAAACTTCTTTCCAAACTTAACTAAGGAAGAAGAGGAAGAAAAAATTAAGTCTGCAATCAATCTCGTTGGCTTAGACTACGAAAAAGTTAAGGAAAAATCGCCTTTCGAGTTATCGGGAGGGCAAAAAAGGAGGGTTGCGATAGCGGGAGTTATCGTATCTCGCCCCGAAGTTTTAGTTTTAGACGAACCCGTTGCAGGGTTAGACCCGAAAGGAAAGAGGGAATTCGTTGCATTATTAAAAGAACTTCATAAAACCTTTGTAAAAACGATAATAATCGTATCTCACGATATGAATTTAGTAAGTGAAAACTGTTCTTCCGTTGCCGTTTTTAAGAAAGGAAAAATCTTAAAAATAGGTGCGCCGAAAGAGATTTTTAACGACCAATCCCTTTTGGAAGATTGTGGTTTAGAATTATGCACTACTGCATACCTAACCAGTCAATTAAAAAAGGTTGGCGTAACGGTGGATAGCGATTTGACGGTGGACGGATTTATTAGTGCCTACCTCAGCGCAAAGGAGGGAAAAGCGTGAAAGATATGACTTTCGGGCAGTATTACCCCTCGCACTCCGTCGTTCATAAAATGAATCCGGCAATAAAAATTTTGCTTAGCATTGCCTATATCGTTGCCGTATTTTTAGTTTCAAGTGAAAATTGGTATTTAGGCTTTGCGCTATGCACTCTTTTCGTGATTATAGTAACTTTAATTTCCAAAATTCCCTTTGGAAAAATGCTCAAAAGTATAAAAGGAATTTTGTTCTTTATTATACTATCGGCAGTTTTGCAAATTTTCTTCAACAAAAACGGAACGCCCTTATGGGAAAACGGATTTATCACCGATAAAGGGATTTTAGCCGCCGCCTTTATTACGCTTAGAATAACACTCGTGGTTTTAGGCGCGTCTATTTTAACCTTTACGACTTCACCCGTGGAAATTGCAGACGGAATAGAGGTGTTGCTTGCGCCACTTAAAATTATTAAATTTCCCGCACACGAGTTTGCGCTTATAATGAGCATTGCCTTGCGTTTTATCCCCACCCTCTTAGAAGAAACGGATAGAATTATAAAGGCGCAACAAGCAAGAGGAACTAATTTTGAGGGAGGACTTTTAAAAAGAGCAAAGGCTTTAATCCCCGTTTTAATTCCCTTGCTTATCAGTGCTTTCCGTCGTGCAGACGAACTTGCAGACGCTATGGATGCAAGGTGTTATTCGGGCAGTAAAAAACGCACCAAATTTAAGAAAATGAGTGTTGCACTTAAAGACGTTTTTGCCTTTATAATAGTAGGAGCGTTAGTTGCCGGTGCAGTGCTTCTTAACGGAGTGGTTATTTTATGAGGGTAATGCTTATCGTTTCTTACGACGGCAGTAATTATTGCGGTCTACAAAAGCAAAAAAACGGCGTTTCTATTCAACAAGTTTTAGAAAGCGCCATAGAAAAGGTTACGGGCAATGTAGCCAGCGTTACTGCGAGTGGTAGAACGGATGCAGGCGTTCACGCAGAGGGGCAGGTTTTTCATTTTGACACGGAAAGTTCTATTCCCGCTGTTAGATTTTATAAGGCGATTAACGCTTTTTTGCCAAACGATATAAAAGCTTTAACCTCAAAAGAGGTGGAAAAAGATTTTAACGCAAGAAAGAGCGCAAAGAAAAAAACCTACGCGTATTCTTTTTATTATTCTGAGGTTGAACTCCCACTTTTAGATAGATATTCGGTAAGAATAGATAGTGCGCCAAACTTTGACAAGATGGAAAAGGCAAGTAAACTTTTTATAGGGGAACACGATTTTAAGGCGTTTTCGGCTACGGGAAGTTCGGTTAAAAGTACGGTAAGAAAAATATATTCTATCGATATAAAAAAAGAGGAAAAAGGGTTTAGGATTTTTATCACGGGCGGCGGATTTTTATATAATATGGTAAGAATTATCTCGGGCGTTTTGCTTGACGTTGGCTATGGGAAAAAATCGGTAGAGGATATATTAAACGCCTTTAACACAGGGAAAAGAGAACTTTTAGGAAAAACTCTTCCCGCAAAAGGGTTAACGTTAATAGAGGTTGAATATTAAAATTGTGGTTAAAAAAATTAGGTGGCACAATATATAGTGCCACTTTTAATTTTATCTTAAATGAGGGTAAAAAAAGTGGAAAAAGTCTTAAAAATGCTTGACAAATTAAAGAAAATTTTTTATTATATTTAGGCTGTTTATAAAGGAGAAGTTCGTTTTATAAAAGATTAGCCCTCTTTTTGAACTTATCGTGTAAAGGTTCAACGAGCGTCAAATTTAGCGACACAACTGAAAAGTTAAAGGAGAAAAAACTATGAAAACTTATATGGCTCACGCAGAAAACGTAGTTAGAAAGTGGTACGTAGTTGACGCTGAAGGTCAAACGCTTGGTCGTTTGGCATCCAGAGTTGCAGCAGTTCTTCGTGGAAAGAACAAGCCTACGTTCACTCCCAACGTTGACACGGGAGATTTCGTTATAATCGTTAACACCGATAAGGTTGTTTTAACGGGTAAGAAACTCGAAAAGAAAATGTACAGATATCACACCGGTTATATTGGACACTTAAAGGAAATCCAATATAAAACCCTTATGGCAACCAAGTCCGACGTTGCTGTTTACGAAGCAGTTAAAGGTATGCTTCCCAAAAACAGCTTAGGTCGTAAAATGCTCACCAAACTCAAAGTTTACAAAGGACCCGAGCATAACCATCAGGCTCAAAAGCCCGAAGTTCTTAAACTTATCTAAGAGGTGTAATTATGGCAAAAGCAACTACTAAGAAAAAAGTTCAATATTGGGGCACGGGTAGAAGAAAAAAGGCTATCGCACGTGTTCGTTTAATTCCCGCTGGTGACGGAACTATCACCATCAACAAAAAATCTCTTGACGAATATTTTTGTTTAGATACTTTAAAGTTCATCGTTCGTCAACCGTTAGAACTTACCGAAACTTCTGCTAAATATGATATTATCGTTAACGTATGTGGTGGTGGTTACACCGGTCAAGCAGGTGCTGTAAGACACGGTATTTCTCGTGCTTTATTACAAGCAGAACCTGAAACGAGAGGCGCTCTTAAAAAAGCAGGTTTCTTAACCAGAGATTCCAGAATGAAGGAAAGAAAGAAATACGGCTTAAAGAAAGCAAGAAGAGCACCACAATTCTCAAAGAGATAATTTCTCTTTTGTGGAGTTATCAAAAAAATATAAAAGACACTCAAAAATTATTTTGGGTGTCTTTTTTCGTTGCCGTCACTTATAAACGGAAGGGAAAAGGTAATTTTCACCGTATTTTTACAAAACCTTAACATTTTAAAAACAATTTGTTATACTATAAGGGATATAATGTAAAAAAAGGGAGGGGCTTATGATAAAGATATTGGTTGTTGAAGACGATGCTGATTTAAATCGTTTTGTTTCTTCAAGCCTAAGAAACGCAGGGTATGAAACAATTTCTTGTTTTGACGGAAAAGAGGCGTTAGACAAAATGCAAGAGGAAAAATACGACCTACTTTTAACCGATATAATGATGCCCAAAATTAACGGTTTTGAACTTGCCGAAACGGTGCGTGCCACAGATAAAACAACGCCCATTATTTTTATGACGGCAAAGGATGACAAGCCTTCTAAAATGCTCGGTTATAATATCGGAATCGACGAATACGTTACTAAACCTTTTGATATAGATATTTTACTTATGACCATTAAAGCGATACTTCGCCGTGCAAAGATTGAAACGGAAAAGGAAATTACTATCGGAAACTTTTCAATGAACGTAGAAGAGCGCACGGCAAAGATAGACGGAGAGGAAATTTCACTCACCGTTAGGGAGTTTGATATTTTATTTAAGCTACTCTCTTATCCTAAAAAGACTTTCACTCGCTCTGCGCTTATGTCAGAGTTTTGGGATTACGATTCTTCTGCTACGAGTAGAACGGTAGACGTGTATATGGCAAAACTTCGTGAAAAAACGTCTTCTTGCGACGGGTTTGAGATTGCCACCGTTCACGGGCTTGGATACAAGGTGGTGCTAAAATGAGAAAGGAAAAAAAGCGTTCTTCAAGCATAAATTGGGTGGGCATAGTTTCCTTTTTCGTATTAATCGCCTTTATTATGCAAATGGCAATTCTTTGTTATGATTTTATAACGAAAAAAACGGATAACATATCCTTAATAGCAATTTTAATTTTGCTTGAAATTATAATTTTATCCACCCTTTGCACCTTTTTTGATTGGGTTAGAAGAAAAATAATGGTGGATCGCCCCACGAGAAAGATATTAAACGCAACGGAAAAAATAGCAGAGGGAGATTTTTCCACACGCCTTAAAATTAAACACGAATACGGCAAGTATAACGAGTACGATTTAATTATGGAAAACCTAAATAAAATGGCAATAGAACTTCAAAAAAACGAAGTACTAAAAACCGATTTTATCTCTAACGTTTCCCACGAAATAAAAACCCCTCTTGCAGTTATACAAAACTACGCAACGCTACTTCAAGATGAAACGCTTGATAGTGAAAGTAGAAAAAATTATGCAAAAACGTTAATTACAGCATCAAAGCGTATTACCGATTTAATTACCAACATACTAAAACTAAACAAACTTGAAAATCAAGAAATCCAAGAAAAACACGAGGTGTTTAATCTAACTGAGGCGCTTAGTGAAAGCGTTATCGGGTTTGAAACTCTTATCGAAAAGAAAAATCTTGAACTCAACTGCGATTTTGACGAGGTTAGTATTTTTTCTTCGAAAAGCCTACTTGAAATCGTGTGGAACAACCTTATTTCTAACGCAATTAAGTTTACACCAGACGGTGGGAAGATTAATATATTTCTAAAACGCAAAAATAAGGGCGTAGAAATTAAAGTAACCGATACGGGCTGTGGGATGACGAGTGAAGTGGGTGCAAAAATCTTTGAAAAGTTTTATCAAGGCGATGCGTCGCACTCAACTCAAGGAAACGGGCTTGGGCTTGCCCTCGTAAAAAAAGTTATAGATATTTTGGGTGGAGAGATTTCCGTTCAAAGCAAATTAAACAAAGGAAGCACGTTTACAATTTTATTAAAGGACGTGGTAAATGAAGATTAATTTTTCTGCTTTTATAGAAAAACTCTTAAATCCGCCCACTTGGGAAAAGGTTCTAACCTTTGTTATAACGACTCTTAGCGCAGTAGCCTCTCTCGTGATAGTTCTTATGGGGATAGAAGAGGGTGTTCTATCTATTATTGCATATATTCTTTTCGGCGTTGCGGGGCTTTCACTTGCTTATAGCGTATATTTAATAATTCCACTCTTTCCAAAAATGAAAAGGGCAATAATAGCTTGGATGGGAAAACACGAATTTACCTATTTGCTTCTTAGAAATTTTGGGTTTAGAACGCTAATTTTTGCGATTGGCTCTTTTTTAATGAGTTTATTGTTTAGTGGATTCAACGCATATATGGGTATTAAAAACCGTTCGATATGGTACGGAGCGCTTGCAGGTTTTTATATATCACTTGCTTTTTTGCGAGGTGGCGTACTTATATACCATAAAAACAGAATTGGTAAGAAAATTCAAAACGATGAGTATCTTAAGGCAAAAATTTATAGAAACAGTGGCGTTATTACGCTTATCTTAAATATTGCTCTATCCGTAGCGATAGCGCAAATGATTTTTTCCGATGCGCACTTTAATTATATGGGGTGGACGATATTTGCTTACGCTGCGTATGCGTTTTATAAAATTACAATGTCGATTATCGCTCTTATAAAAGCACACAAGCAAACGGATTTGACTGTTAGAGCAATTAGAAATATTAACCTTGTAGATGCTCTCGTTTCAATTCTTGCATTGCAAACGGCGTTGCTTACAATGTTTAGCCAAGGCGAAATAAATATATCCATATTTAACACGTTTACGGGAATTGTCGTCAGTTTGCTTTCAGTGGCTATCGGAATTTATATGATACTATCTGCAAATGTTAAAATAAAAGAAATACAAAAGGAAAATGATAAAAATGAGCAATCAATTTAATTTTAAGTATTCAGCACCAACAGAAGAAGAGAGAAAGGAAATAGACAGTATTCGCCGTCAGTACACGGCGGAAGAACAAGGGGAGAGTAAATTAGAAAAACTTCGCAGGTTAGATGCCCTTGTAAAAAACACGGCAACAATTTTCTCGCTCGTTTTAGGCGTTTTAGGCATGCTAATATTTGGGCTTGGTTTAACTATGATTTTAGAGTGGAGCATTTGGCTTTGGGGTATCGTGCTTATGGCAGTGGGTAGCGTTCCTATGGCGTTTGCCTATCCCGTTTATAAAAAAACGTTAAACAAAGGTAAAGAAAAATACGGCGATAAGATTTTAAGACTTTCAGAAGAACTCTTAAACGAGAGCGAAAACTAAAAAAGAAAAAGCGGTTACGATAAAAAGTAACCGCTTTTACAATTTATTAACAAACGTTTTACTGATTAATAACATAAATTTAGCGTTTTAACAACAATCGTTTCGTATAATGTGGGTACAAAGTTAAAAAAGGAGAAACAATATTATGAAAAATGAAATTAACGCTATTGAAAAAATTCGTGCAGGATACGTAGAAAAAGAGGTTACCAAGTACGACCAACTAAAAGCGCTTGATAAAAAGGTTAAAACCCCGGCAAAAGTTTTTGCATACGTGTTTGGCTCTCTTTCCTCATTAGTGCTTGGAACGGGCATGTGCTTTGCAATGAAAGTTATCGGCGCAAGTTTATCTTTTGCAATGCCATTTGGAATAGGCGTGGGGCTATTAGGCATTTTGCTTATGGCTATCAATTATCCCATATATAAAGGGATATTAAAGAGAAGAAAGGATAAATATTCAAGCCGTATAATAGAACTTTCTGACAGTTTATTAAACAAATAAAATATTTTAAGGAGAATATAACTATGGGAATCAAAAAGTTTTTTAAGGACGCATTTTCAGACATGAAAAAAAGCGCAAAAGCGCAACACGAAGTAGACAAAGCAAATTTTCAAGCAGTAAAAGCCGAATCGAAAGCGCAATGGGAAGAGGCAAAAATGAGCCCTAAAGCACGTCAAGCAAAAATGCAGGAAGAACGTGAAAAACAAATTGCAGAGGCTAACAAAAGAAAGGAAGAGGCCAACTCAAGATACGAAAAGGCAAAGAAAAAATAATAGGAAAATAAACTAAAAAAGCACAAGCAAAATTTGCTTGTGCCTTTTTCTGGCGCTACAACCTATATCTTCTAAGGTGATTAAACCTAAAATTCCAGCATATGTGTCTAAAACATCGTTATAAAAAACACCCAAACTTTATTTTTTATAATTTTTCATAATTTCGCCGTACTTTTCTTCGCCTATTAAATTGCGTAGAGTGGGGCTTTCCTTTGAAAGCTTAAACTCGTTAAAAATAACGTCTTTTTTATCGCAAACTTTATATGCTTGTTCCCGTGGTAAAAAAATCATCATAACGTCACGGAGAAAGTAGGACGATACGACGTCTTCGGGATCGCAAAAAAGGTCCACTTGTCTAAAATATTTGCAATCGGCGTTTATTTTCTTAAACCGCTCCACTATACCAGCGATAAATTTTTTAATCCCTTCGTCATCACGAAATCTACCGAGATAGATATATTTCCAGTAGTTGTCGGGAGTATCTTGAATAATCCTCCTTTCCATAAACATATGAGAGGTGTCAAAATCGTCAAGAAGTGTAAAATAAATTTTTTGAAAATTTTCTAGATCTTCTCCGCCCAGTCCGCATTGTATGGGATTAAGAAAATATTCCGCAGGGTATTTGTGTGTAAATTCCATTTTAAATTCTCCTTAATTATAACTCAAATAATTATGGCACGTAAAAAGAGAGAAGGGCAAAAAGCTCTTAAATATGGCGGAGAAAATACGTTTTCGTGGTTTTATAGTCGTTGTTTGGCGTTTCGTCCGTGCTAGTCGACGTGTGGAAACCCTTTCTCGTGCCGTCGGCGTAAAGCGTGCATTTAACGTAGTCTTCCGGTGTCTTAAAATGCGCATATTGCCCACGATACCTAAGTTCTATTCCAAGGAAAGTAAAATCGTTATCGTCGATAATAATGAAGATATCTAAATGAAAATTTTGCGGGTTTATTAAAGTGTATAATTTTTCTTCCGTGTCTTCTCCCGAACGGCCTTCGTCAAGTTTTTCCCATTCAACGGTTTTTTCGTATACAAGACGGTAGTCGTCAATTTCTTCAAGCAACTTCTTCTCTTTGTCCTCCGGTAGAATGGTTTTCCCTTTTTCGTAAATCATTTATAAATCTCCTTTATTTTTTTAACATAATAAAACTATGATTATACGCTTTATATGATACATTATAAAAGCAAAATTATACCTTGTCAATATATGAAAAACAAATTCCAAAATTAAAAAAAGACTATGATTTCATAGTCTTTTTCTGGTGTACCCGCCGAGAGTCGAACTCAGAACGGAGCCGTCGGAGGGCTCTGTTTTATCCAATTAGACTACGGGTACAAACAATTAAAATGCAATTTAACGGATAACCGTCGCTTAAAACTTTAAGCGACGGTTAATTAATTTACTCTTCTGTTTCTTCTTTTTCGTTAATAATAACTTTAAGCATTAAAACCCTTTTAACGGTGGATTTTAACACCTCAAATTGTAAATTAAGGTATTCAAACTTAGTGCCGGCGGTGGGGATTTCACCAAGAAGTTCGATTGCCCAGCCACTTAACGTATTAGCGTTAAACTTTTCTTCTTCTCCAGAAAGGTTAAAGAATTCAAACGCCTCTGAAACGGGGGCTTTACCGTCAACCATAAACACGTTTTCACCAATCGTTTTGAAGTAATTTACCTCTTCATCATGTTCGTCCCAAATCTCGCCGATAAGTTCTTCAATTATATCTTCTAAGGTAATTAAACCTAAAGTTCCACCGTATTCGTCTAAGACAACGGCAATATGAACTTTCTTCTTTTGAAGTTGCTTTAATAATGCGGAGATTTTTGCGTGTTCCGTCGTGTAGAAAGCGTTTTGCAAAATATCGTTAACGTTCTTTTTACCGGTAAGGTATGCCGAAAAGAAATCCTTTTCGTGAATAGTGCCGATAACGGTGTCTATCGTTTCCTTATACACGAGAATACGAGAGTATCCTTCTTTTTCAAACTTTTTGCGGATCTCTTCCATGGGGGTGTTAACTTCAACAGCAACGATATTTACTCTTGGAACGAGAATATCGCCAACCTCCACGTCGTCAAATTCAATAACGGAACGAATAAGTTCCGTTTCTTCTTCTTTTAACGTACCGTCTTCTTCCGCCTCTTCAACGATTGTCATAATTTCGTCCTCAGTGACGATTTCAGCATTTTTGAAGCGGAAAACTTTTGATAACAGCCATTTCCAACCGCCAAAAATAAGGTTTAGCGGATAGAATAGGTAATAAAATAATTTTATCAAAGGATAAAATGCCATAGCCATTTTTTCTGGATAAGTTTTAGCAATGAACTTAGGTGTAATTTCACCAAAAACTAAAACACCAACCGTCATAACCGCGGTAGACACAACGGCAGAAGTGCTTGCGTCTAAAATAATCTTTGCAAAAAAGATAGTTGCAAGGGTGGTTGCAGATAAATTTACGATGTTATTACCGATTAAAACGGTGGAAATAAATTTATCGTAGTTGGTTTCGGCAAGGTCTAAAACCTTTTTTGCCTTTTTGTCACCATTGGTGGCAAGTGAACGGAGTTTAATCCTATTTGCACAGGAAAAAGCAGTTTCCGTTGATGAGAAAAATCCAGACATGAGTACTAATGCGATTATCGCTATCAGTAACGGGACAGAGCCGTCAGGCATAAAATCCTCCTATAAATAAAAATTTTTTTGATATTGCATAATATGCATATGCCTAAATAGTATAACAAAATATAATAAAATAATCAAGTAAAAACATAAGTTTAAGCAAAATATACCATATTTATACTATTTAATTGATATTTTTTTTGCAATATGTTATTATATTTTTAGGAGAAATTATGAAAAAAACCGTTGTTGTGGGTATGAGCGGGGGAGTTGATAGTTCCGTTGCCGCTCTTTTATTAAAAGAACAGGGATATAACGTTATAGGTCTTTTTATGAACAATTGGGAGGAAAAGGACGAAAACGGTTGTTGCCCCGCAGAAGAAGATTATGCTGACGTTAGAAGAGTTTGTTCTAAAATCGGCATACCCTATTATTCCGTAAACTTTTCAAAAGAGTATATGGATAGGGTTTTTTCATACTTTTTGTCAGAGTACGAGGCGGGAAGAACGCCTAATCCCGACGTTTTGTGTAATAGAGAAATCAAGTTCAAAGATTTTAAGGAAAAAGCCTTAGAACTCGGTGCAGACTATATTGCAACGGGGCATTATTGCGATATTCTTCACGAAAACGGCATACATTATTTACTGAAAGCAAAAGACCAAAATAAAGACCAAACGTATTTTCTAAACCAACTTTCCCAAGAACAGTTAGATAAGGTTTTATTCCCCTTAGGTAAACTTGACAAGGGAGAGGTTAGAAAAATTGCCGAAGAACACGGGCTTGCAACAGCAGAAAAAAAGGACTCCACCGGTATTTGCTTTATTGGGGAGAGAAATTTTAGAAACTTCTTGCAAACGTATATTCCCAACAAAAAAGGCAAGATTATGACGTATGACGGGAAGGTTTTAGGAGAACACCTTGGGCTTATGTACTACACTATCGGTCAGAGAAAAGGCTTAGGAATAGGTGGGCAAAAGGGTGATGACGGCACACGTTGGTTTGTTATAGAAAAGGACTTAAAAAACAATATATTATACGTGGCTCACGGCAGTGAGGATAAGTTATATAGTTCGGGGCTAATAATGAAAGAGTGTAATTTTATTCCTTTCCCTCCAAAAGAAAAAGAGTTCAATTGCACGGGCAAGTTCCGTTATCGTCAGCCCGAACAAGAGTGTACGGTTTATATTAAAGATGACTATATAGAGGTTAAGTTCAAAGAAAAGCAAAGGGCGATAACCGAGGGGCAGTTTGCAGTGTTCTATCAAGGCGATAGGTGTATCGGTGGTGGAGTGATAGAAAAAGCCCTTTTTGATGAATAAAGTCTTTTTTGCCCTTGAAAAAGGCAAAAGAGTGTGTTAAAATATTAAAGTTAAAAATCTTTTTGGTGGTATACGGTATGAAGAAAGATATATTTATAAGTTACACTACAAGTGATAAGGCTGTTGCCGATTCTTTAGTTGCATATTTAGAGGGGATGGGCTTTGGTTGTTTTATTGCACCAAGGGACATAGACCCTGGTAGAAATTACGGCGCAAATATCGTTTCGGCTATCGAAGAGTGTAAACTCGTAGTGCTTATTGCATCTCATTCTATAAACGAATCAGAGCATTGTCATAACGAGGTTGACGTCATCGTTGACAGAAAAAAACCTATTCTTCCCGTAGTTATAGAAGAGTTTGATCTTGACGACGATTATCGTTACTATCTTGGTAGAAAACAACAAATTATTGCTTACCCTGAAAAAATAGAAAAGTATTACGCTAAAATTTTGGACGGCGTGGAAATGTATTGCCCAAGAAAGCCAAGCAAAGCTCAAGTCGTTCAAGAAGAAGAGGGCGAAGAGTCAAAAACCACCAAAACCATATTCGAATACATACCTGAAAGGGGTATTATGATTAACCCTGAGGACCATCAAAGAAACGTTAGTTTTAGAAACGACACGCTCATTAATCTTATGGGTGGTATTTACGAAAAGGTTGCCTCTTTCGTTGACGAGAAGTCTGCTGAAGATATTTTCTATTCAAGCGGATATGCAGGGGGCAGAAACTTTGGCGAAAGAATAAAAAATCAATGGAATTTGGGTAGTTCTTTTGACGACATAAAGAAAAAACTCGACAAATGGTGCAAGTTTGACTCGGCAGTTGGCTGGGGTAAATTCAGCGCAGAACTCAATTACGACGAGGCTAACGATTGCCTTTGCGGTATCTTAAAAATAAGCGAGGCGTTTATCGTAGATAAAGGTGGTAAACGTAAAATTTGTGGATTTATTAGGGGTTACTGCACGGGCGTTATCGAAACGCTTTTAGATCTTCCTGGAATTGAACTTACTTGCAAAGAGTGTCCTCTTAAGAGTATGTTTAAAAACACTTGCGTATTTGAATTTTCCATTAAGGGCTAATTTGAGAGGTTTATAGATATAAAATGAAAATTCTCGTTATTTTTACGGGTGGAACTATCGGGAGTGCTTCTGGCAAGAAGTGGATAACTCTTGACGATTCTACTAATTATACACTTATTGACGACTACGTGAATAAAGAGGGAAACAGAGTATCTTTCGACGCCGTGTCCCCTTATAGTATTCTTTCTGAAAACCTTTCGGGAAGTGAGCTTACAAAACTTTGCAATCTTCTTATCGAAAGCGTAAAAAAAGATTACGATGGCATTATCGTTACTCACGGCACGGATACTATTCAGTACACTGCCTCTGCAATTGCTTATACCGTTAACGCAAAAAATGTTCCAATCCTTTTAGTTTCGGCAAATTATCCTTTAGAGGATGAAAGAACTAACGGAAGAGTAAATTTTAAGGCGGCGGTTGATTTTATTAAAAGCAAAAACGGTGGTGGGGTTTTCGTGAGTTATCAAAACGCAGGGGAGGATAAAGTTAAAATCCACCTTGCTACCTCCGTTATTGGTCACGCCGAGGCGATGGATGAAATACACAGCCTTGGTGGAAAAACTTTTGCAGAAGTTTTAGACGGAAAAGTTTTTATTACTGAAAAAATTAACGAACGCATTATAAACGAAGAGGAAAGAAAGGTTGAATTTACCTCCTCTCCAAACGTTCTTATGATAAACAGTTTCCCTGGAGATGAGTTTAATTATAATTTAGATGGTTATAACGCCGTTTTAATTAAACCCTATCATTCCGGCACGCTCAACACGGAAAGCAAGCGTTTAGCAGAGTTTTGCGAAAAGGCAGAAGAAAAGGGCGTTCCCGTGTTTTTAACAAACGTTCCAAGTGGAAAAGCATACGAAAGTTCAAAAACCTATAAAAATTTATCCTTATACGTTTTGCCTTTCTGCACGATTCCCTCCATTTACGTTAAAATTTGGCTTGCCGTTAGTTTGAAAAAGGACGTTAAGGAATTTGTTTTAAACGAAATTAGCGGAGAATTTTCTAATTAAAAGCACTATAAAACAAAAAAATATAAAACTTATAACTCGGCTTATATAAAAGCCGAGTTTTTTTGTGCCGAAATTGACTTTTGAACAAAAATAAAAAAGAAGCAAAAACGCAAGTAAATAAACCACTGTAAATTGCTATATTTTTTATGTAAACAAGTGTTTCGACAAAATAAGGCAATTATGTACAAAATTCGTGAATATTTGTATAAAAGTTTTTATAAATCTATTGGAAGTGTGAAAAATTTGTAGTAAAATTAAAGAAATAAAAATATATAGGAGAAAAAAATTGAAAAAAACGGTATTTATTTTACAGGATACGAAAGAAGCCATTGATGAGTTGGCGGTTAACTTTAAAGAAGATGGAGAATATGAGGTAATCGGGTCGTCAACGGATGGAATTTCCGCTCTTTCGCCTCTTGCGGAAAAGAAACCGGATTTTCTAATTACGGGTTTAGTTCTTTTGGGGTATGACGGGCTTAGGGTGATTGAAAAAATAAAAGAACTTAACGTAAAAACAAAAATTATAGTACTTAGCGCACTTACGAGGGAAGAGGTGGTTTCTAAGGCTATTTCTCTTGGAGCATCTTATTTTATGGCTAAGCCTTATAGGTTTTCTATATTAAAAGAAAGGATGAAACAATTATCGGAAGAAAAAGGAGAGAATATGAGTACGACAGAGAACAAGCGCATTAACTTTAACGGTGTTAGAGAGGAGTCTTTAGAAGAAAAAATAAGCAAGATATTTATTAACGTTGGTATTCCACCACATATAAAGGGATATTCCTTTTTAAGAGAGGGGGTTAGGCTTGCCGTTGAAGACCCAGAGATTATCAACAACATAACTAAAAGGCTTTACCCTGCGATAGGAGAAAAGTACCAAACCACGGCGAGCAAGGTAGAGCGTGCAATTCGCCACGCAATCGAGGTTGCTTGGAATAGAGGAAGAATTGAATCAATCAATAATATTTTGGGCGTTAGAGCGTATATTGGCACGGAAAAACCCACAAATGGCGAATTTATAGCCCTTGTTGCAGATAAAATGCTACTTGAAAAGGTATAAGCAAAAAAAATTATTAAAAAAACAAAAAACTACAAAAAAACAGTTTACAAAATTACTTCATATAGATATAATATACACCAAGTATAATACGGATTAGAAAAAAGTGTAATAATTATAAGGTATGGAGAAAAAATATGCCGGGTGATTGGATTAAATGTCCCAGATGTGAATTAAACTACATCAAAAGGGGAGAAGAGTATTGTGACGTTTGTAAAGCAGAACTAAAAAAAGGCCCTCAACTCGTCTTTGCTATTGACGACGAAGAGGAGCTTGACGAGAGTTTTGAACTTTGCCCCCGTTGTAACCAAAATTACGTTAAACCGGGTGAAAAACTTTGCGAAAAGTGCTTAAAAGCATTAGAGGGCGAAGAAAAGGACGTTGAAGATGCAGACGACAAATGGAAGGAATTCCTTGACGAGGAGGAGGAAGAAGAGGAAGAGGAAAGCGAAGAAATGCTTTCTTTATCCAAACTCGTAGAGGAAGAGGGCGACGAATTGTTTGACGACGAGGAAGAAGAGGAAGAATTTGAAGCCCCCATCGACGATGATGACGATTTCGATATTCCAGAAGTTGACAGTGCAGACTTTGAGGATGACGACGAAGAGGAAGAAGAGGAAGAGGACGAGGAAGAAGATTTTTAATTTAGGAGTATAAAGTTTTAAATTAAGGGTATAACCCTTATATGATTAAAACTTCTCTAAATTTAAGTCAAGTAAAAGAAAGCATTGAAAAGATGCGTGAAAAGGAAGTGGACGTTACCCTAAACCTTGGTAGAAACAAATTCGTTTCGTTTACTGCAAGGTTAACGGGGGTGTATCCAGCGTTGTTTACCGTTTGTCCAAACGACAAAGAGTTTAAGGGCAAAACTTCTTATTCCTATTCCGAGTATATGTGCGGAAAGGTAAAAATTAAAGAAAAAATATGAAAATCACACCTAAAATTAGGTGTGATTTTTGCTTTTATAAAAGATTATTCGATTGTCGATAAAAAGTTTTCAAATTTTAAGGCTAAATCCTCCACGTCGTGATTGTTAAAGATAACAAAACAATTTGATAAATCTATCTTATCGTAATCTACTTGACGGTTAGCAATGTGCATAAAACTCTCTTTATCTATTTTAGAACGGTTGTAAACGCCCTTTATTCTTTCCTCTTTATCCCTTAAAAGAACTATCGTTTTATCAAAAAGGGATTGGTGATTTCCCTCGAACAATAGGGGAACTTCTGCAAAACAAACGCCTTTAACCTTTTGCATTTTTTTTAGCAATTCTTTAACTATTAGTGGTTGCAAAAAGTTTGAGAGTAAAGAGTAATTTTTGTCGTTATTAAAAGTTAGGGAGGCGATCTTCTTTTTATCTGCCTTTAAGAAGATTTTTCCCGAAACGGCAGTCGGGAATATTTTTTTTATTTGCCTTAAAACGCTTTGTTTTTTGTATAAATTAGAACAAATAGCGTCGCAAGAAAAAACCTTGTATCCTAAATCTTTAATAATGTTTATAAGGGTGGACTTGCCAGAGCCTATACCACCCGTTATTGCTACTTTAAGATTATTCATTTACTTTGCGTCAAACCACGTTTTGCCCTCGCCTATACTTACGGTGAGTTCAATTGGTAGTTTTACTGCGCCCTCCATTTCTTCTTTTAGTATGCGTTTAATTTTTTCTGCCTCGGAAAGATAAGCGTCTATAATAAGTTCGTCGTGAACTTGCAGGATAAGTTCCGATTTTAAGTTTTCTTTCTTAATTCTATTACTAACGCCTATCATTGCAAGTTTAATTATGTCTGCACTACTTCCTTGCAAGGGCATATTCATTGCCGCACGCTCGCCAAAACTTCTCAAATTAAAGTTAGAAGATGCAAGTTCTCTAATATAACGGCGTCTGCCAAGCAAGGTTTTAGCGTATCCCGTTTGTTTTGCACTTTTTACGTTGTCGTCCATATACTTTTTAACTTCGGGATATTCGTTAAAGTATGCAGTTATATAGTTTTTAGCCTCAAAGGAAGGTATTTTAAGATTTTTTGCCAGCCCGTATTCACTTATTCCGTAAATAATACCAAAGTTAACGGCTTTTGCGTTACTTCTTTGGCGAGAGGAAACTTCCTCTATCGGAACGTTAAACACCTTAGATGCCGTTGCCGTGTGAATATCCACGCCCTTTTTATATGCATCAACTAACGCTGGGCAGAGGGAGAACGCCGCTAAAAGCCTTAATTCTATTTGAGAATAGTCGGCAGTGATTAAAATTCTATCTTCACCTTTTGCTACGAAAAATTTTCTAAGTTCCTTGCCCTCGTCTTCACGAACAGGGATATTTTGCAAATTAGGTTCTTTACTTGAAAGCCTTCCGGTAGAGGTTAGCGTTTGATTAAAGGTGGTGTTTATAACACCCGTGTTTTTATTTATAAGTGGTTTAATTCCCTCAATATAGGTGGAATTTAGTTTTTGAAGTTTACGATAGGATAAAATTAGTGGTACGGCAGGGTGCGCGGACTCTAAACTTTCCAAAACTTCTGCCGAGGTAGAATATCCACGCTTGGTTTTCTTGCCCTTAGCAAGTTTTAGTTTTTCAAACAACAAGTCGCCAAGTTGAACGGGGGAGTTTACGTTTAGGTTAGGCTCTCCCGTTAAATCTCTAATTTCCTTTTCCAAGGAGGCAAGCCTTTCGGAGAAAATTTTTCCCGTTTCCGATAGTTTTTGATAGTCTACCTTAAAGCCAGAAACTTCCATATCGTAAAGCACGTCTGAAAGGGGGAGTTCCACGTCGTAGTAAAGGGATTTTTGCTCTTCTTTTTCAAGTTTTTCTAATAACGTATTATATATATTGTATAAAGCAAGGGCGGGGGTGGATAAATTTTCGCCGTAACTTTCTATAACCTCTTCTAACGTTTCCGTTCCACCGGAATAATCGGCAAGATATTTCATAATGGAAATATCCTCCGTGTTAGCGGTAAGATTTACGTTTGCAGAGGTTTTTAAAAAATGCCTTAAATCTTTTTTGTTATAAACGATAAGGGTGCTTTTGCCAGTAAATAACGGCAAAAGGTAAGATAAAATTTCGGTAAGAGCAAACCCGTCGTCAAGCAAGGTGGCACGGAATTTTATTGAATAATCTTTTTTTCCGTTTGAAAGGTGAATTTCTTCCTTTCCCATATAAAAAGCAACGGGGGAATTATCGAAAATCTCCGATAAGGTTAAAAGGGAAGAAACTTTTTCCACAGTATAAGCCTTTTCTTCTTTTAATGCTTTTTGGTCATTTTCTATTTCTTGCTCGTCAAAAACGCCTTTGTTTGCAAGAGATTTAAATTCTAACTCTATAAATTTCTTTTTAACCGAAAGGGGGAAAACTTGGGGAGTTTTCATCTTTTCAAGGTCAAAATCTATGGGAGAATTAACGTCAATGGTTGCAAGCGTTTTCGATAGATAAGCACTGTCTTTTCCACTTTCTAATTTTTCTTTTAGTTTGCCTTTAATTTGGTCTAAATTAGCGTACACTCCGTCAAGGTCGGTATACGATTGTAAAAGATTAATAGCAGTTTTTTCGCCAACACCACTTACGCCGGGGATATTGTCAGAAGAATCGCCCATAAGGGATTTTAGGTCGATTATTTGAGAGGGGGAAAGAGAGGTTTTTTCCTTAAAATTATCAAGGGTGTAAACTTCCACGTCGGTAATACCACGCTTTGTGAAATGAACTTCCGTTTCCTCGTCAACAAGTTGAAAAGAGTCTTTATCCCCCGTGAAAATATAAGTTTTAACGGAGGTGTTTTTTGCAATAGCTCCGATAATATCGTCAGCCTCAAAACCCTCTTTTTCCATAGTCTTAATTCCCATTAAGGATAAAACCTCTTTTAGTAAGGGGATTTGAGGACGAAGATCGTCTGGCATGGGTTTTCTCGTTCCTTTGTAGTCGGAAAAAAGTTTATGCCTAAAAGTGGGCGCTTTTAAGTCAAAAGCAACGCAAACGTAGGTGGGCTTAACGTCACCTAACATTTTAAAAAACATATTCATAAACCCGTAAACGGCGTTAGTCGGAACGCCCTCTTTCGTGGAGAGAGGGGGCATTGCGTAAAAGGCACGGTTTATTAAACTGTTTCCGTCAATAAGAACTAATTTTTCCATAAAAACCCTTTTTATATGCTTGCAATTACCTTAAAATTATGATATTATTTTATAGCAAGTATACAATTATTTTAACAAATTTTACTTGCTTTTGCAATAGTTTTAATAAAACAATTGCCGCTGTGGTGAAACTGGCAGACGCGCTGGACTCAAAATCCAGTGGGCTAATACCCCGTGTCGGTTCGAGTCCGACCAGCGGCACCAATAAAAAAGGATACCAACAAGGTGTCCTTTTTTATTGCTACTGATTGATAGGGAGGCTCGTAGCGAAGGTTCGTTACGTCATTGACGGGCAAACTATGATGGGCAAAGTGTTGGTGCTTGTCACCAACGCCCCGACCAGCACAAAAAAATATTTTAACGCTATTTTAGTTTTTTGCATACCATAGATATTGAGAATAAAAATCAAGGAGTATGCAATGAATCCTTTTAATGAAAAACCGAGAGCAATAGAAAAAACCTTTCAAAACTGGGCGCAAATGTACCCAAAGCCTTACGATAAGAGGGAAGTTGACCCTTACACCAAATGCCGTATAATTTTAATGAACGGCACGGAGTTTGAAGCCAACTGGTTTTCCCACCAATTAGCACGCCACACTTGCGATAACCAACTTCGCCGTGAAATAGCGTTAACGAGAGAGATTGAAAAACAACAACAATTAAAAATTTCACTACTTAAACCGAAAGACGAAAGCATATTAGAACACACGATAGGCTATGAACAATTAGCAGTAGATTTAACGGCAGAGCTTGCAAAAAGAGAAGTTGACTGTTCTGTAAAAACGGCGTTAGACTTTGCGCTTTTAGAGGATTTTGACCACTTGTATAGATACGCTAACCTTTTAGAAATGCAAGAGGGAGTGTATGCCGAGTGGTTAGTTGGCAGATACACGGAAATTATGCCGGGTAGACCTACCATTTCACACCACCGTTATCCAAAAGACAACGTGAGAAAGTGCATAAACGCCAAAAATTCAGAAGTTCAAACGGTGCTAAACACCATGATTATAACGGGCGCAGAGCAACAAACGATGAACTATTATATGAACGTAACTAACTTTGCAAACTCAGATATCGGCAGAAGATTATATCAAGAAATTGCCCTTGTCGAAGAAGAACACGTTACCCATTACGAATCTTTAATGGACGCAAACTCCACTTGGCTTGAAATGTTGTTGTGGCACGAATATTGCGAGTGTTATTTATATTGGTCTTGTTATCAAACGGAAACAGATCCGTATATCAAAAACCTTTGGGAAGAAAACCTCAGTTTTGAAATTTCACACCTACATAGAGCAAAAGATTTATTGTTAAAATACGAGGGCAAAGAGTGGTTTGAGGTTATTAAAGAGGGTGATTTCCCTGCTCCTATTTGCTTGCACGAAAACATAGAGTACGTTAGAAGAATTTTAAGCGACACCGTTCAGTATACGACTAATAAAGACGATTACGTTAGGGTTAAAGACTTGCCGAGCGACGCTGACTTTTTCCGTTTCCAAAACGTAACAAACCCAACGGTGGATATCGTTCCCTCGCATAACGTTATCGAGATGGAAATTAGAAGAAAGGGTATGGATTATCGATTTGAGGTTGCTCCAAACCCAATTCCTGAACTCAGAAACAGAAGAGAAGATAATACTTCAGTAGGAAGAAAGCCAAACGCTGCCGACAGCACCGACTTTTTCTGTTTAAAATAATAAAAAAAAAAAAACCGAGATTTTCTCGGTTTTTGTTTTTTTCTTGTACAATGCAGAAAGTTGTTGTATAATATACAAGATGAAAGATTGGAAAGAAAAAATAAGGCAGTTCGTTTTTACTAACTTTTCTTATTATGGAGAGAGTATGATTGATAAAATGATAAAATCTTTAACGTTGGAAGAAAAAATAGGACAACTTCTTTGCGTTGAAATTAATAAAAATAAAGACCCTTCTTTGGTGGAAGAATATATAAAGAAAGTACGCCCTGGTGGTATTTTCGTCGTTGGCATGACAAAGGAACAAATTAAGTTTTATACAGACATGGTGAATAAATGCACTAAAGTTCCCGTTATCGTGTCGTCAGATATAGAGCACGGTCCGAAAACGGCGATTGTGAACGAGGGGGAGTTGCCCGTGCCAATGGCTTGGGGGGCTTGTAATTGTGCTGAGCTTTTATACGAAGCGAGCGTGGAAACGGCAAAAATTTGCCGACAAAACGGCGTGCATTGGACCTTTTCGCCTGTTGTTGATATAAATTATAATTTCCGTTCGCCCGAGTGCAACGTTCGAGCCGTTTCCGATTCGCCAGAGATTGTTAAAAAAATTGCGGGGGCTGTTGTAAAAGGCATGCAAAAAGACGGAATGATGGCAACTGCCGTTAAGCATTTCCCTGGGCAAGGAATAGACGAAAGAAACTCTCACTTTGCAACGTGTATAAACCATTTGTCTAAAGAAGAGTGGATGGCAACCTACGGCGAAGTATATAGAGAAATGTTCCGTTGTGGAACACAGTCGGTTATGCTCGGACACGTATCTCTACCTGCTTTTGAAGATGATTTCGACGAGTTTTACGGCGCACCACCTGCAGGAATTAGCTATTCGCTCGTAACAAAGCTTTTAAAGGGCGAATTGGGCTTTAAAGGTTGCGTTGTTTCGGATGCCCTTTCAATGATAGGGATTAGTGCAAGTATAGACGACGTAACGAAGCTTTGTGTAAAATTTATGCAAGCGGGTGGTGATATGCTTTTATATCCAGAAGAAAACGATTACGACACGTTGCTTGCCGCAGTGAAATCGGGAGAGCTTAGCCAAGAAAGGGTTGACGATGCGTTAAGACGTATTTTTAGGCTAAAAAAATTTGTGAAATTAATCGGGGATGACAAATTTGACGAAAATTGTTTGACGCTTGAAAGACCTTTTCACGATATTGCGCAGGAAATTGCCGACAGAAGTATTACGCTTATTAGAGATTATAAAAAAATTCTACCTATCAAGTTGGAAAAAGGCGCGAAAGTTTTACTTATAAACATGATGGAGCCGTATAGCGGAATTTCTGGCGAGGAATTTTTGCCTATGATTAAAGAACTGGAAGCTCGTGGATATTCTGTGGACGTATTGAACAATCCCGATCACAAAAAAATAAATGAATCAATAAACGATTATTCTCTCGTTCTGCTCAATTTAAAATACAGTTCAAGAGACTACCACGGTGGGACGTTGCGTATTGGTTGGGGAAGCATCATGACGATGTGGCGTGCTTATATTTTAAAAAATCCTAACGTCGTTGCAGTATCCTTTGGTGACCCGTATAAGTTGTTTGATATGCCATATTTGAAAGAATATATTAACGCATACTATCCGACAAGGGAAGTACAAATTGCCGTTGTAAAAGCTATTTTGGGGGAAATTCCATTTATGGGAAAATCCCCCGTGGAGTTCAAAGGATACTTTAATAGAGAAGTGGAGGATAGCCAATAGCACAGACCTTTTCTGCTTAAGATAGTAAAAAGGAAAAACCGAGAAAAACTCGGTTTTTTTATTTTTTCGGCTTGCAAAAGTATGTGATATAGTGTAAAATAAATTATATCGACTAAATGACGTGAGGATATTATTATGATTAACGATTTTAACTACGTTTCTCCTGAATCAGAAGGTATAGATTCAAAAGATATTTTAGAACTTCTATCCTTTATGGATAGAATAAACATTAACGTGTATTCTTTCCTTCTTGCTAAAAACGGCAACATCGTTGCCGAGGGTTATTATAAACCAATGGACGAGAATTTTATGCATAGACAATATTCTTGCTCTAAAACCTACGTTGCTATTGCTATCGGTTTATTATATGGAGAAGGTAAATTAAAACTTGAAGATAAACTTATCGATTATTTTCCAGAGTGTTCAAGAGAGGGTGTGTCTGAGTGGGTTCTTAACTGTACTATTGACGATGCGCTTAAAATGTCAGTTCCAGGTTCTGTTTACTATACAAGAAGAGAGGATTGGGGATTAGCATTTTTTGATCCGGAAATTGAAGTTAATAAGCCCGCAGGCGCTTTATTTGCTTACGACACGGGTGCGTCAACGACGCTTAATCGATTAGTTGAAAAACTTGCAGGCAAACCTATGCTTGAATATATGCGTCCTATATTTGACAAAATAGGCGTGTCAAAAGATATATGGTCCGTTCAAACGCCTGAGGGATATAGTTGGGGTGGCAGTGGCGTTATTTGTACCACGAGAGATTTTGCCAAGTTTGGCGAACTCTTAATGAATATGGGTAATTATAAAGGCGAGCAACTTATCCCCTTAGATTTTATGAAGAGGGCAACTTCTAAACTCGTTTCAAACAAAAAATCCAACTCTTGCGGTAGTTATTCTACTTCTGGATACGGCTATCAAATATGGAAATCTCCTCACGGATTCTGGCTCGCAGGTATGGGTGGACAAGCAATTTTCTGTTTCCCCGAAAAAAATATGATTTTTGCTTATAACGCAGACACACAAACGGGTGGCTTTGACGGTAAAAATATAATGGGCGACCTTGTTGATCACTTTATTTACGAGAGAATAGGTGAAAGCCGTGCTCCTGGTGAGGATTACGAAAAGTTAAAGAAAAAATTAGCGTCGTTAAAGATGAAAACGGGTTTTGGAACTAAGCACTCTGAAAGGGAAAAACTTGTTAACGGCAAAACGTACGTTTTAAGTGAAAACACTTGTGGTTGGAAGAACTTCCGTCTTGACTTTACTGAAAACGAGGGTAGCGTAACGTATGAGAACGCAAGGGGAGTTAAAACGATTAAGTTTGGACTTGGAGAATATTTGAAAACTACTTTCCCTGAAACGCATTATTACGACAAGAGAGTTGGAACTCCTTCAAATAGAGAGTTTGACTCGCTTTCAATCGGCGAGTGGGACGGGGATAATCTTTTAGTAAGATTGTTTATCACTGATACTAATAAGGGTAACCTTACTATGAACTTTGGATTTACTGACGACTTAAAGGAAACTGCGGTATCCTTGATAAAGGTTGCCGAATTCTTTATGCAAGATTATAGTGGTCAAGTAGTTGGTAAATTAAAAGAAGAATAAAAAAAATTAAAGAAAGTAAAAAAATTTTTTCTATCAGTTTGACAAATATATATAAAAAGCGTAAAATCTTAATGGAAAAAAATTTTAAGAGGTAATTTATGGATTATCAAGGCACTATATCGAGAGGAATTAGAGCACCCATTATAAGAAGAGGGGACGACCTCGTTAAGATTACTGCCGATTGCGTTATAGGCGCAAGTGAAGAGGGCGGTTTTCCTTTGCAGGATAAAGACGTTGTTGCGGTAACTGAGGCAGTTCTTGCAAAATCTCAAGGCAACTATGCAACGATTGACGATATCGCAGAGGACGTTAAGAAAAAGTTTGGGGACGAAACGGTTGGTTTAGTTTTCCCGATTCTTTCAAGAAACCGTTTTTCAAAGATCTTAGAGGGAATTTCTAAGGGCGTTAAAAAACTTATAGTTCAACTCTCATACCCGTCGGATGAAGTTGGAAACAGTTTCGTAACATTAGAGCAACTTATGGAAAAGGGCGTTAATCCTTATACTGACGTGTTTACGGGTGACGAGTTCCATAAATTGTTTGGTGACGTTAGACATAAGTTTACGGGTGTAGATTATATTGAATTTTACGAAAAAGTTGGAAATTGCGAGGTTATTTTAGCAACAAACCCTTGCGAAATATTAAAACACACCAAATACGTTATCGCAGCAGATATTCACACGAGAAAAAGAACGAAAAATCTCCTTCTTAACGGTGGAGCAAAGAAAGTTGTAACCTTAGACGAAATATTAAACGAAAGCGTTAACGGCAGTGGATACAACGCAGAGTACGGAGTATTAGGTTCTAACCTTGCAACGGAAAATAGCGTTAAACTTTTCCCAAGAGATGCGCAAAAGTTCGTTGAGGACCTTGCAAAAGAGTTAAAAGAGCGCACGGGAAAAAATATCGAGTGTATGGTTTATGGCGACGGTGCGTTCAAAGATCCCGTTTGTGGTATTTGGGAACTTGCAGACCCCGTTGCATCTCCCGGTCACACGGCTGGACTTAAAGGTGTGCCAAACGAAATTAAGTTAAAATACGTTGCTGATAACGACCTTGCGTCATTAACGGGTGAAGAGGCGATTAAAGCAGTTAAGGAACTTATCAAAAATAAAGAGGCAGACTTATTCGCTCAAAACAAGAGCCTTGGAACAACTCCTCGTCAACTTACCGATTTACTCGCTTCACTTTCCGACCTAACTAGTGGTAGTGGCGATAAGGGAACGCCGATAATATTAATCCAAAACTATTTCAAAAACTTTGCAATGTAATAAACTAAAAAACGCAGTCAAAATTGACTGCGTTTTCCTTTGTTATTAAATTTTATAATTTACTTGGGTCGATAATTTCTGCAAGGAAAGGAAATTCTCTATATTTTTCCGCATAATCTAATCCGTAGCCGATAACGAATCCACAAGGAATATCAAAGCCGATATAGTCTGCATTAATTTCCACTTGTCTTCTTTCCTTTTTGTCAAGGAAGGTGCAAATTTTGATAGATTTTGGCTGTTTTTCTTCTAAAAGTTTAATAAAGTAGGAAAGAGTTTTGCCACTATCAACTATATCTTCAACAATTAAAATGTCCTTATCTTTTATCTCTGTGGTAATGTTGGAGATAAGTTCCATTTCTCCACTCGTCGTGCCGTTTTTATAACTTGAAAGCCTTGCAAAGTCAAATGTTATAGGGAGTTTAATATTTCTCGTAAGGTCTGCAAAAAAGTAAATTGCTCCTTTTAGCATACAAATAATTACCGGAGGATTGTCTTTATAATCTTCTGTAATTTGTGCTCCAAGTTCTTTGATTCTTTCTTGAATTTGTTCTTGAGAAAGTAAGATACGGTAGTTGTCTTGCATAGAGTTATCTCCAAAAATTTTTCTTTCGCTTAAATTTTAATAAATAGTAAGTTTGATTATTGTATTTGTTTTCTCATCCACTTTTATTTTGTCAGAGATGGCAACGCCAAAGATGGCTAAAACTTCTTTTCCGTAGCATAAAAGAGGTAGCGAGTTCCTTTCTCTAAGTGGGATTTTTTTGTCCGTTAAATAATCGCCAAGGCTTTTAGTTCCACCACCAAATTTCGTGAAAGTATCGCTCTCTTTTTTGGTTCTAATAACGGCGGAGGCAGGAATTTTATCAAGATCTGCGTAAAAACCGTCTTTTAACTCAATAGGGGAGCAAACTTTTTCAACTAAAATGGTTTTATCTAAAAATGAAATTTTATTAATGGAAAAAGTAGTTTCTTTTTTATTAAAATTTTGAGGTTTATAAAGAACTATTTTGTCGTATTCTTTAATTGCCACGACGCCGTCTAAAAGATTAATGCTTTTGCCGTTTTCCTTGTCAAGTAATGAATAACAAGCGTCTAAGTGAACCTTCTCCCAGTCCTTTTTAACTCCTAAATATTTAAGTGCCAAAATAACTGCTCTATTAAATATCGCTTTGTGGCAAGGGATGGAAATTTCCACTTTATTTTCGCAGAAGTTTAGCGTTTTTTCCGCCTCTTTTTGTAAAAAATCGTTTTCAAGAGTGGCAATTTCGCAAAAACGACTTGCACTTTTTTCGGAAGAAGCAAAAATCTTCTTTATTTCTGGGATTATATTTAGCCTTAAATAGTTTCTCGTGTATTTATCGTCAAGATTACTATTATCAGTAACAAACTCTAAGCAATTTTCTTTAACGTAGTTTAAAATTTCCTCTTTCGAGGTTTTGAGTAACGGGCGAATAATGCCGTTATTTTGAATCTCGTTAATGCCCGAAACACCGCTTAAGCCAGAGCCTCTAAATAGATTGAAAAGCAAACTCTCAAAGTTGTCGCTTTCGTGGTGGGCAGTTGCAACGAGGTCACAAAACCCCTCTGAAATAGCCCTTAAAAAACAATTATATCGTAAAATTCTTGCACCCTCTTCCAAAGAATATTTGTTTTCCTTGCTAAAAGTGGGAGCGTCAACGGAAAAGGTTTTTAGTGGAATAGATAATTTTTCGCACAAATTTTTTACAAAAAGAGAATCCTTAATCGAGTTTTCTCCTCTAATACCGTGTTCCACGTTAATTGCTTTTAACGTGTAACGGTACATGTCCGCTTGACTTTTCATGTAGTGGAGAAGAGCAACCGAATCACTCCCCCCCGAAAGAGCAACGGCAACAACCTTGTTTTCAAGGTTAAACCGAGATAAATCTAACAACATATTACTATTGTAACAAAGCCCGACAAAAATTTCAAGTTTTATCACGAGAAATAGTTAATTTTTATTAAATTAAGTTGACAAATAAAAAATAATGGTATATTATAATAAGGCTTAAGGCAAAGAATATCGCGGGGTAGAGCAGTCTGGTCAGCTCGTCGGGCTCATAACCCGGAGGTCGTGAGGTTCAAATCCCACCCCCGCAACCAAAAAGAAAACACTAACCAAACGGTTGGTGTTTTCTTTTTTGGTTATGGATATGAGTTTACACGACCGACGGAGGAGGGAGTGGGGCGATGAACCGATGCGCACCCAGTGGGTGACAAAGCGAGGCGAAGAGGTGGCAGTGGTCGAAAAAAACGAGCAAAGCGTTGCGAAGGTTTTGAGGGAACCACAACAGGGCAAAGAAAAATCCCACCCCCGCAACCAAGTGAGACACTGTTGAACCTCATCAGGTTCAACAGTGTTTTTTATAATAAA
>JAZSDD010000038.1:0-12968 GCA_045530945.1 Christensenellaceae bacterium | reverse complement strand
AAAACTTTTTGTTTTCTTTTCCAATAAACACCCTTATTACGATTGATTTTTATTTTAAAATGCTATATAATATGTATACGTTTACGTAAAAAAACGAAAAAATATAGGCAGACCTTCTGCCGTTGATAAAAGGTGAATATATGACGAGATTTTTTAACTCAAGCATCAAAACCAAATTAATCGTTCTTCTAACCGTACTTTGCTTACTCTTCTCTTGTGTTGGACTTTATGCGTGCGGTGATGAAAGCGTAGTAAAAGACCCCACCTATTCTACTGAAGAAGAGGCGGATGACGTTATTATTAAAAACGCAACATTCAAAGTTGGAACTTATAACGTAAAACCCGAATCCTTTCCTATCGTAAGTCCTAAAGGCTGGAGTAAAGCACAAACGGACAACTCCTCATCTTCTTCCACAGTTAATTCAGGTGCAGTTGATACTTCAGCTGATTCTTGGACTACTCTTTTAACCACGCTATATTCCGATCAAGATTTCGTTTCATACGTTAAAAACGTGTTCAAGTTCTCTGATGCAGATCTTACTGAAGGTATTCGTACAGAACTTGGAGATAAGGATTACGAACCTAAAAAAGAAGAGCTAGTTAAGTATGCCGTTAAAAACTACTTAAACGTTACCAACGAAAAAGGTTCGTTTGAAAATCCCGGCACTAGCCCCGAAGCAAAAGACGATTATATTTATATGTTAAATAACATAGGCAAAAACGTTAACTTCGACCTCGGCTTAGCACAAAAAATCACTTCTTCATCCACCGTTAGTATGGAGGCAAATAAAGTTTACGCTCTTTCTGTTTGGGTAAAAACTGCAAACCTCGGTGGACAAGGTGAATTAGGTGCAAATATCCGTCTTGCAAATACCTTTAATTCTAAATCTCAAGCGGAATATCGCATAAGCAATATCGTTGCTAACGAATGGACTAAATATACTATCTACGTTAAGTCAGACGTTGATTATGAAAGCACGTTCACCTTAACTCTCGGTCTTGGATACGGCAATGGAAACGCAAACGCATCAGACTATTATAACGAAGGTACTGCTTACTTTGACGATATTACTATTACCGAAATGGATGCTGAAGATTTTACTGAAAGCATTACCGCAAGCAAAATGGTTATCGGTGCAGAAGATCCCGTTGAAGCAAGCCTCGTTAAGAAAACCGACACTCATTATGCTTGCCTTTACGAAATGAACCTCGCATATAATGAAAGTTCTTATCTTAGTGATTTAACTTCAATATCTGCAAGTTCAGATTTTACCACTTCTAACGTTACCGTTGACGATGGTAACGGCAACCAAGTCCCCCTCACCTCTAAGATTAAGGTTGGTGATGAAAGCACGCAAGAACTTACAGCTTCTAACGGCGAGTACACCGTTACCGTTAATAAAGCATCTGCTACCTTAAAAATAAAAGATACAGATTTCACCCTTAACAACGAAGAATACGCACTTATCTCTTTCTATCTTAAAAACCAACTCGTTGGCCCTGCCGACGCTAAGGTTTACGTAGACGTTATGGACGTTTATAGTGGAACGACATTAAAGAGAGCATCTATCTTAACGGTAGAAGAACCAAGTAGCGATTTTACAAGATATATTTTACTCGTTAAAAACAATTTTGCTATCGGCGCACAAAGAGAATTCTACCTCAACTTTATCGTAGGTACTAACGACGTTGCAAGCGTTGTATACGATTCAGATTTCTCAACTGGTAGCGTTACTATTAAAGATTTCAAAATTGCAAAAGACTCATTAGATAAAGAAGTTGCTAACGAAAACTTTGAAAAAATTTACGAATTCTTATCTGAGAACGCATCAGCAACCGTTGCTTTACACGCTGGTTATGAGGAAGATTATGTGGAAGACACCTCTGCAACTACCTACTCTTTCTCAACTCGTCCCGGTAACTTTGGCGACGTAATGTTTAACCCCACTGCAGTTAAAGATTATACGGGTATCGTTCCTAACCATACCTATATCACCAATAAAGATGGTGTTGAAACTTATGTTGACACGAGAATCGGCAAAGGCACAACTGACGGTGTTGCAGGTCTTATTAATACAAAATATCTTAATAGCTACGATAACGGTGCTGAAATTAAAGAAAAACTCGGCTATACTGACGGCGATAAGGATATGCAACTTATTATGATTAAAAATAATAATGCAAATCACTACGGCTTTGTTGGAAAGAAACTTACCGTTTCCGCAGGAGCATACGGCGCAGTTAACGTTAGGTTGAGAGTATGCGAGGGCGCAACTGCTTACGTATATCTTGCTGACGTTTCTGGAATTGATAAAAACGTACTCACCTTTAACGACTTCACCGTTAACACTGACGTTGTTGCAGGTGTTGATAACGGAACGGAAGTTGATGGTAGTTCACTCCGTTACGAATTAGCAGTTACCCCCGATATGATGGATGCAGACGGTTTCGTTACCGTAAGTTTCTACGTTGGTGCAGGTGCAACTTCTAAGTCATACCGTGTTGAAGTTTGGAACGGCGCAAGAGACGGTGCTACCGAAACTGCAAGTCAAGGTTACGTTTTCGTTAAGAGTGTAAGCACCTCTAACTCAGCTGGATTTACCGAAGGAGAATCTTGGAATTCAACCTTCTCCGTTTCAGGTAACCCCTTATACGAAAACCACAAGGCATCTTTCAATACTCTTTATGCTTATGAAAGACCTCTTACTGATTTAGAGAAACAATATAATAAAGAAAACCCCGAAAGCGTTATCGCTTACTCTCCCAACTACGTTTGGGCTAAGAGTTCAAAAGTTGTTTACGGAGTATTCAATACTATTGATCCAATCGCTAAAGATCCTTATGAAAATGAGGAAGAAGAAGAGGAACAAAAGGCAGGTTGCGTTGCTGAAACTGATCCATCAACCTTCTGGTTATCCTTCTCTTCTATCTTATTAGCAATCGTATTAGTTGCAGCAATGCTCGTGCTTGTGCTTAGAAGAGTTTCCTTAAAGAGAAAAGCAAATAAGAGCGACGCACTTTCTCACTACAAGGTAACAAGCCGTGTTAGAACTGTTAAAAAACCTAAAACAGAGGTTACTAATGAAGAGGAAGAAAAGATTGAAGAAACAGTTGAACAACAAGACGAAGAAACTGTTGAACAATCCGTAGAACCCGAACAAGAAAAAGAGGAAGAAAACGGAGAAGAATATATTTACGGTGAAGTTCAATCTTTCGGTGAAGATAAGGAAGAAAAGAAAGAAGATTCTTCTAACGAAACTAACGAATAATTACAACTTATATAAAGTTAGAAAACGCTGACAATCTATTGTCAGCGTTTTTTGTTTAGACAAAAAAAAGAATACCTTTTTTAATTTTACGCATATATATAATGTATGGCAACTATCGTATTGACGGGAGGAGGCACTGCGGGACATTGTATTCCACACCTTGCACTTCTACCCTATTTGAAAAATGATTTTAGCAAAATTTATTATATTGGAAGTGAAAAAGGGATAGAGAAAGATATCGTTGAAAGGGAAAATATCCCTTATTATCACGTTCCTTGCGTTAAACTTAATAGAAATTCTTCTATAAAAAATTTATCGATACCCTTTACCCTTTTTTCCGGAATAACTAAAGCTGGAAAACTTCTCGATAAACTTAAACCAGACGTTATTTTCTCTAAGGGTGGATACGTTGCTGTACCCACAGTTATTGCGGGGAAAAAACGTGGAATTCCCGTTATTTCTCACGAAAGCGATTATTCTATGGGGCTTGCAAATAAAATAACCTCTAAATATTGTACAAAGGTTTTAACGGCGTTTTCCGACACAGCAAAAGAATGTAAAAACGGCGAATATATAGGTAGCCCAATTAGAAAAACCTCTTTTAATATTTCTAAAAAAGAGGCTCTTTCTTATTTTGGTTTTTCCGGGAATAAACCCATACTTTTAGTAACGGGCGGAAGTTTGGGCGCAAAAAAAATTAACGAAACACTATTAGATGCATTACCAGACCTTGTAAAAACCTACGATGTTATCCACGTTTGTGGTAAAGGTAACTTAAATGAAGAAATAAAATTAAAAGGATATTTTCAAACTGAATTTATTTCTAATATGCAAAACGCCCTTGCTATTTGTTCCGTGTGCGTTTCGAGGGCGGGAGCAAACACCTTATTTGAACTGCTAAGCCTAAATATTCCAACACTTTTAATTCCTCTACCCAAAGGCGTTTCAAGGGGCGATCAAGTGGAAAATGCAACATATTTTCAAAAATTAGGCGTTGTTTCCGTTTTGCCACAAGACGCTCTAACAAAAAATTCTCTAATTCTAAACGTAAACTCAACCTATAACGGCAGAGATACTATAAAAAGAAATTTAATCCTACACCCAGTAAAGGATATGAGTAGACAAATATCCCGAATTATCGCTGACTGCAAGAAATAAAAAGTTCTCTATAAAATCTTTCTCTTTTTTTAAAACTTTCATAAATACCACTACTTTTTGGTGGTATTTTTTTTAATCCCTTTGTCGATATTTCTCTACCAACCGTACTAATGGTTAAAACGCCACCTTTTTCTCTCTTATAAAAAAACGTTCTTAAAATTTTATCTAACATTGTTTTTCCCTCCTTACACTTGCATTTTAACCTACTACTATGACATACGCTTGTCATATTAATAAAAATAATTAAAAGTGATTGACATAAATTTATTATTACTTTACAATATGATAGTAAGGAGAAAAATAATTATGAAATTTGAAATAATGCTTTCAATTTTATTTGAACTTTTGTCGAAAAAAACAGTTTCAGCAAAATACCTTTCGGAAAAATACGAGGTTAGCACGAGAAGTATTTATCGCTACGTTTCAGCATTAGAGGGCGCAGGCGTTCCCCTTTATAGCGTTCAAGGTAAAAAAGGTGGCTTTTCTATTATCGATACTTATAAATTATCTTCTAACTTTTTAACTAAGGAAGAGTTTGATAAAACAATAAACGTTTTATCAGGTGTAGCTGGTGGCATTACCGATAAAACGTTAGAAAAAGTTATAACTAAACTTAAATCTTCTATAAAATACGAAAATAGTGGGTTTGACGTTAAGGGAGGCAACCTTATCATTGATGCAGGTCCTTGGGGTGATGCAATAGGATATAAAACGAAACTTTCACTACTTCAAAAATGTATTGAACAATGCTTGCCTCTATCAATAACCTACCACGACAGAAACGGAGAGATTTCAAATAGAGTTATAGAACCACACGTTATAGTGTTTAAGCAAGGCTTATGGTACGTTTACGCATATTGTAGAGAAAGAGAGGCGTTTAGATTTTTTAAGACAGGTAGAATTGAAAAGGCAAATGCTCTTACCACCCCCTTTACTCGCCGTGAATTAAACAAGGAGGATTTACCCTTAAATTGGCACGATAACGTTACATGTGAAGAGGTTGAACTTTTGATAGATAAATCAATTTTATCCGACGTTGAAGAGTGGCTTGGCGTGGAGAACGTTAGCAATATAAAAGGAAAATTTATAGCAAACGTGAAATTACCTTATGATAAAGGCTTAGTTTCAAAAATAATGAGTTACGGAAAAGGGATAAAAGTTTTATCCCCAGAAAAACTTAAAAAAGAAATATTAATTAGCGCAAAAGAAATAATAAAAAATTATTAATATTATAGATTTAAAACAAAAAAAGCGACAAAGTCGCTTTTTTTGTTTTATATAATTTTTACAAGGTTTTTCTGTCGATAAAGGCTCTTGCTAAACTAACCTCGTCTGCATATTCAAGTTCCGTTCCAATAGGAATACCGTGCGCAAGGCGAGTTACCTTAATACCTAACGGCTTGATAAGGTTGGTGATATACATAGCGGTAGCCTCCCCCTCAACGTCTGGATTGGTTGCCATTATAACCTCTTTAACACCACCTTTACCAATTCTTGCTAAAAGCTTTTTTATATTAATATCGTTAGGACCAATCCCATCAAGTGGGGAAATTGTTCCGTGAAGAACGTGATACACGCCGTTAAACTCGTTTAACTTTTCAATAGCAATAACGTCTTTCGGCTCTTTAACAACGCAAATGCTTTCTGCCGTTCTATTATTGCAAATATCGCAAACTTCACTTTCGGAAAAGTTTCCGCAAACAGAACAATATTTAACGTTTTTCTTTGCGTTTAATATAGCCTCAGCAAACCCCTCTGCCTCTTTTTCAGACATGTTTATAATCTTATAGGCAAAGCGTTGCGCCGTTTTTGCGCCTACACCGGGGAGTTTACTAAACTCGTTTATCAGTTTTCCAATAGGCTCTATATACACCTTCATATATTAAAGACCAAGCCCTCCAAACGCACCCATCTTTTCAGAATAGAGTTTGTCTGCTTTTGCATAACCGTCGTTAAGGGCTGCAACGATTAAATCTTCAAGCATAGTAAGATCGTCCATATCAACTGCGTTTTCAGAAATTTGCACGCCTGTAACAACCTTTTTAGCGTTCATAGTAACTTTTACTAATCCACCACCGGCACTTCCCTCAATTTCAGCCTCTTCAAGTTCCGTTTGAGCCTTTTGCATTTCCTCTTGCATTTTTTGTGCTTGTTTCATTAAGTTTTGCATTTGGTTTCCGCCGAAGCCTCCGCCACCAAAACCACCGTATCCGCCTCTATAACCTGCCATTTTTATATTCTCCTTTTTTTATTTAACGTTTTACTATAACGATATCGTCGCCAAAAATCTTTTTTAATTTTTCAGTAGCGTCGTCTACCTGAGATAGTATTTTTTCTTTTTTATATTCTTCTATAACAATTTCAAAAGGTAAACATTCGGAAATTGCTAATTTTATCTTTTCTTCATTATCGCCTTTCGTTAGTAATTCTCCGTCGGTAGAGTTAGACGGTGTTAAAGATAAAACGTTGCCTTTAACTTCCACCCCAACCGATTGCATTACGTTCCAAAGCATTTCACTTCCGTTCTTTCTAAGTGAGGTTAAAATTTTTGCCTTAATTTTTTCTGCACCAAGTTCCCCAATAGAAACCTTAACTTCACTTTGGGGGATAGCCTTTTCTTGAGGTTTTTCCACTACCACTTCTTGAGTTTTAAGGGTAAAAACGCACTTTTCAATCTTGTTTTCAAGTTCTTTAATTCGAGTAAGTAGCGCCTCCATATCGTAATCAGTATCCGGTCTTGACGCTTTGATTGATGCCGTTTCAAAAATAACTCTCGGATGATTAGAATATTTTAAGGTATTTTCCGCATTAGAAAAAATCTCAATAGCCCTTAAAATCTTTTGTTCGCTTGCAAGGTCGCCGACCTTTTTAAGTGTCTCAAACTTATCATTAGGAAGAGATAACATCGTTTTTGCGCTATCACACGTTTTAATAATTAAAACGTCTCTTAAAATTGACGTAACGTCTTTAATTAGCACGCCAACGCTTTTGCCTTGTTCACTCAGTTTATCTATATATTCTAAAACTTTTGGAGTATTTCCTGAAAGAACTGATGAAATAAACTCTGCAATAGTTTCAAGCCCCGTAGAACCTAATATTGCCATAACGTCTAAATAGGTAAGTTTGCCCTCACCATAAGAAATGGCAGTGTCCGCAATAGATAACGCATCTCTCACACTACCCTCACCAGCCTTTGCAATGGCAGTTATAGCCTCAACTTCATAAGACTTTCCTTGCTCATCAAATATTTCTTTGATTAAGGCAGATATACGCTCTAAAGATACCAATCTAAAATCAAAGCGCATGCATCTTGATAAAATAGTTGCAGGGATTTTATGAACTTCCGTTGTTGCTAAAATAAATACGGCGTGTTTAGGAGGTTCTTCAAGCGTTTTAAGTAACGCATTGAAAGCTGCCCCCGTTAACATATGCACCTCGTCTATAATATACACTTTATATTTGCACGAAACGGGTGGATATTGAACGTTTTCTTTCAACTCTCTTATTTCGTTTACACCGTTATTTGACGCTGCGTCAATTTCAATAACGTCTATATTAGAAGGGTCTGAAAGGCTTTTGCACACTGCGCACTCTTCACAAGGTGAACCGTTTTTGGGGTTAAGACAGTTTATTGCCTTTGCAAAGATTTTTGCAACGGACGTTTTACCCGTTCCTCTCGTTCCCGTGAATAAGTAAGCGTGTCCTAAACGCTTGTTTTCTATCTGGTTTACAAGTGTTTTAACAACATGTTCTTGTCCAATTAATTTGTCAAACGTTTTAGGTCTATACCTTCTATATAAAGCAAGATATGCCATTTGTTCTCCTTTTTATGCGTTAAGTTTGGTAAGTTTTCTTCTAATGCGTTGAATTGCATTGTCAATGGATTTTTCTTTTTTGTTGGTTTTTTTGCTTATATCCGCATAAGAAAAGCCTTGCAAATATAAAACTAAAATTTCGTGTTCAAAATTACTTAACGCTTCTTTAATTTTTCTCTTAAGTTCAATTTCGCCCTCCATTTCTATATAGTTTTTTTCAGGGTCGAAATTCTTGTCGGAAATTATAAGCGTTTTATCTTCATCATCCCCGTCACCACCAGATAAGGAAACGTAGTTGTTAAGTGGCTTATTTTTAATCCTGTTAGACTTTTTTACCGCCGTAATAATACTACTTCTTATACAAGTGAAAACGTATGATTTGAAACTTGACTTTCCATTAAATGAAGTTATTGCCTTAAAAACGCCTATCATACCTTCTTGGATTAAATCCCCCGCATCTCCACTGTTAAGAAAGTAGGATCGTGCTTGGGCGTTAATCATTGGCTTATACTTTTCCATAAGCCTTTCAAGCGCATTTTCATCCGTTTTAGCAAGAAACGCAAGTTCTTCGTCAGTTAAATTACTATATTTCATTATCGTCTTTGTCTTACCGCCTCGTAAATACAAACTCCACACGCAACGGATGCGTTTAGAGAATTTACCTTTCCATACATAGGAATACTTATAATTCCATCACACTTTTCCTTAGTAAGCCTTTTAACGCCACTATCTTCTCCACCGATAACTAAGCAAAGTTTTCCTTTAAGGTCTGCCTTATATATTTCTTGACCGCCTACCTCTGCACCGTAAACCCAAAATCCGTTATCTTTTAGGGTGTCGATTGCAGTATTAATATTGGTAACCCTTGCAACTTTAACGTGATTTAGAGCGCCTGCTGAAATTCTCATAACGGTATCGTTAACGGATGCACTCCTATCTTTACCTATAATTATTCCGTCTACCCCAGCGCATTCACAAACTCTGATGATACTGCCAAGATTATGCGGGTCTAAAATTTCGTTTAGTACTACGACAAACCCGTCCTTATCCTTTACTGCATCTAAAATATCATAAACGTCAAAATATTTATAATCGGAAGTGTACGCAATAAAACCTTGACTTCTCTTGCTTTCACTTTCCTTTTCAATAACGTATTTATCAACGAGTTGAACTTTAACCTTATGCGAACGCATAACGTTAATTAATCTTTTCGACGCTTCGTCTTTCAAATCTTTTTGCACTAATACTTTGTCTATTTCCTTGTCCGTTTTAAGAAGTTCGTAAACGGAGTTTCTTCCTTCAATTTTCATTATACGTTTCCTTTATTTAATATAAAATTTAATCTGTCTTTTTCGCCCGTTAAATATAAGTAACCAAGTAACGCCTCGAAACCGGTTGATGCATTATATTCGTTAACGGTTGCGCTTTTAGATTTTGTAGTTTTTTTGGCGTTTCTTCCACGGCGAAATACTGCTTTTTCCTCTTCCGTTAAAAGATGTTCAATTTCCTTATAAAACTCTGCTTGGGCAGATGCTTTTACCTCTTTTACCGCAAGATTATTTAGTGCCCCCGTTTTACAATCGCTAAAAAAAGTTAATCTTTCACGAACAAATAGAGAATAAACCGCATCACCGACAAAAGCAAGCACTACGGGACTTAAATTATCGGCTTTTTCTTTGTCCATTACCTCGTCAATATGAAACACGACCTACTCCCCCACTTTTACTAAATTATATTATACATTATTTTTTATTAAATTTCAATAGAAAATGCCCGATATCTTTTCGGGCATTTAATAATTTTTTATTGCGGATTATAACTCGTTTCTGCAAGATAGGAAACAATCCCCTTAAATAAGGTATAAGCAACCTCGTCTTGATATTCTTCGGTAACGAGCATAGCCTCTTCCTCAGGGTTAGATAAAAAACCACACTCGGCAATAACGGAAGGATACTCCGTGCAATTTAATATGTAGTAATCACCTTTTAATGCGGAAAAATTTCTCTCGCTACTGGGCAGTTCGTTAAAAGCATCCTGAATGCAATTTGCTAGCACTTTGCCGTTTTCACAATCCTCTCTATAAAATACTTGCGCGCCCTTTCTTGATGGCAAACTGTATTTATTCAAATGCACGCTAACTACTAATGAAGGCTCTGCTTTTTCAATAATTTCCTTTCTTTTTTGCATATCCTTTTTCTTCAAACTTTTGGTGGCAATACCGTATAGTCCGGCATCCGTACTTCTCGTTAAAACAACGTTAAAACCGGCATCAATCAAATATCTTTCAAGTTTTTTTACTATTGATAAATTGATAACGCTCTCTTTTATCCCCGTATTAACACCAGAAACCCCACCGTCAACTCCTCCGTGCCCGGCGTCTAACACTACTTTTGTTTTCGGTTGTTCAGAACTTAACGCACTACTTGATTTTAGCGAACCAAAGCAAACTATAAAGGTTATTAGCGTTAAAATGAGTGCAGAAATTATTACGATATTACTTCTTTTAATTATTAGCATCTGTCCCCCAAAATTGTTGATAACTATATGGTTTTCCACCAAGTTATCCACTTTTTTCTATATTTAGGCGTTATCTTTGTTGATAACTAACGTTATATATTTACTTATTATTTCTCTCTTTTATGCTCAATTTAGCTAATTTAACGTAATAAAAAAGACCTGCTAAAAAACAGGTCTTAATTAGTTATTTACAAGCGTTTATGAAAGATTTTAAAATGTTTTCGTTTGCCTTATCAAGTTCATATAATCTTTCTGGGTGCCATTGATATCCCATTAAATATTTATGCGTTGGGAGATAATAACCCTCAATCACTCCGTCGTCAGCAGTGGCAGTAAGCACTAACCCATCAGCCAACTTCTTTATACTTTGATGATGAAAAGTGTTTCCCTTTATCTTTTGTGATTTAGCAATTTCACTTAAAGGCGTGTTTTCTTTAATTAAAATATCGTGAGTGGCTAAATACTTTTCGGTAGTAGGTTGGCGATGATTTATTTCACTTGGTATTTCTGTTGGGATATCTTGATACAACGTTCCACCAAGGTATACGTTTATAAGTTGCATACCACGACAGATTGCAATTATAGGTTTTTGTGTTTTTATTATTTTATCAATAGCCTTGAATTCAAGTTCATCTCTAAACACATCAATCTTTCCGCAAGTGGGCTTTGTTTCCTCTCCGTAATAAGATGGCGCTACGTCTACCCCACCAGAAAACATAAATCCGTCGCATATTTTGATAAATTGATCTAACGTATCGTCATTTTCAACGTAAGGTAATAATATTGGAAGTCCTCCCGCCCTTTCTATTACCTTAGCGTAATCATATTTTAATTCACTTTGCTTATCTGTATTTGTAATTTTTGCAAATATTCCAATAACCGGTCTCATCACCAACTCTCCTTTTTTTCATGCATGGAAATTTTACATGTTATAAGCGACTTTTCATCATTATCGTCAACAAAAAAATCATAACTATCTAAGTTATATTCTTTTTTTATTTCACCGTCATCCACTATAGCCGTTAATTTATTATTTTTAAGCGAACTAAAAGCAATTTTCTTTGAAATGAATTTATTTCTACCTAAATATAAATCGTACCAAACAAGTGGTTTATTTATTAGATCTTCAACGTTTATATAAAGGGTTTCAACAAGCATTTCGTCGTTAAAATTGCACTTCATAACAATCCACACGCTCATCTTAACAAAACGACACGATGAAGTATTGTAAGTAAATTTATCACGCTTTTCAAACTGCTTGTCAGTTAATATTTTCTCTCTCATATTTTATAAATTTTTGCTATAATTTTTTTATTTTATAAATATACAATCTATTTGTCAATTTTATGTAGAGCAAAATTGCTTTTTATAAAGAATAACACAACGGGCATTAAAGTATGCATTACGCCAAATACGGTTGCAATATAAATTGGCGTCATATTAAACGATAAAGCCATACCAGAAACGGTTAAACCACTTGCACTGCTAAATGGTATACATAAGAACAAAATAAGCATTAACGAATATAAAATTGGTAAAAAACCAGAAGTTGCGCTATCTTTTATATCCATAAATTCTGCTATTGGCGGAAAAATAGAAGTTAAAGCAAGATTACCAATAAATAATGCTATTTTCTTTAAGATGCCGTGCTTGTTTTTCTTTATGTATTTATTAACAATCTTTTCTTTATATTGATAGGAAGATTTTTTTCTTGCACTGATAATAAACCCACCAAAAAGAAACTTTAACACGAGGAATACAAAAGAAAAAACCAATATTATAATCTTAAAAGCAACGTACCAAATTGAGGCAAATAAAAGTAGTTCTTTTAACCAAACGTCTTCAACAATGGGCATAATAGCATTTTCAATTCCGATTGCAACACTATCTTTCTTGAAGTAGTTTATAAAATAGGTAAGAATGTTTAACTTCTCATCCCCCACGATAAAACAAGGATATAAAAGCAATACCGCTACGGAAATAAAAAGAATAAGCAAAGAGAGATTATTTGTTCTTTTTATAATCTTTTCTCTGCGTTGTATTATTTCGTACTTCCTTTCCACCTCGTTTAATTGCATCTCGTTTACGTTTGCAACATCTTTTTTCATTTTAACTTTTTCCTTTGTTTATATTTACGCCTTACGAGTAAGACATATTAACGTTTCACCGTGCTTTGTTTGAGGGAACATATCGAAAGGTTTAATAAAGT
>JAZSDD010000026.1:0-5363 GCA_045530945.1 Christensenellaceae bacterium | reverse complement strand
GTTTCAAAAAGAACAGGCACAAAAGCTTATTTATACATTATAATATATAAGAAAAGGGGATTAAATAAAATCCCCTAAAAAAAATATTGAGTTTCCCCCAATTTTCCCCCAAAAAGTCAGTTTTTATGCTTCTAAAAAAGTGTGAAAGTGGTTAAAAGGGTATAAAAACAAAGGTGTTTTAGTCAGTTCTGCTGCCTAAAACACCCGATATAGTGGGCAAACGCCCATATTTTGGCGGAGAGGAGAGGATTCGAACCTCCGATACGTTTCCGTATACACGCTTTCCAAGCGTGCACATTAGACCACTCTGACACCTCTCCGTGCAAATCAATCTATTCAAACTATCAACAATTATAGCAAAAAATTTGCTTTATGTCTATCGTTTTTTATAAGAATTTTATTTACTATTTAAGATTTTTGATTTTAGCGTAAAATACACCTACATTATAAAATACTTGACAAAAGGGTTAAAGAATATTATTATTAAAGCATGAAAATTATTATTATAGGTGCAGGAAAAATAGGCACTACCTTAATTGAAAATTTCATTAAAGAAGGACACGACGTTTGTTTAATTGATAACAGTGAAAACGCCGTTACTGATAACGTTAATAGATTTGATATTAACGGTGTTATCGGTGGTGGAACGGAGCGTAACGCTTTGCTTGATGCGGGCGTTATAGATAGTGACGTTTTTATTGCTTGTACTTCACGTGATGAGGTTAACATTTTAAGTTGTGTTCTTGCAAAGAAATTAGGTGCAAAACACACCATTGCTCGTGTTCGTGATCCACAATATTTTAATGAAATGGAAAGCCTAAGAAAAGATTTAGGCTTAGACCTTGCTTTTAATCCAGAACTACAAACGGCAATTGAAATTGGTAGAGTATTGAAATTTCCCTCTGCAAAAAGCGTTGAAAGTTTTGCTGGTGGAAAGGCAACGATGGTTGAGTTTGATATATTGCAAGATAATCCCATAATTGGGAAATCTATTATGGAAATTTGCCGTGAATACGGAAACGAAGTATTGTTTGCAATGGTAAAAAGAGGGGATAAGATTATTATTCCTAAGGGTGACTGCGTTATTTCTTTGGGTGACGTTGTATATATTATCGCTTCTGAAACGGATATAACCAACTTTACCAAACGCCTTAAAATATTTAAGCCAAGAGCCAAATCGGTGTTTTTAATCGGTGGAGGAAAGATAGCGTATTATCTTGCAAAAGAGTTAACGGAAAACGGCGTGAGCGTTAAGATAATGGAAAATAATACTTCACGCTGTCAAGAACTAAGCCAAGATATCGTTGGTGTTACCGTTTTGTGTGGTGATGGAACGGACCACAACGTTCTTCAAGAAGAGGGGATTGCAAATAGTGACGCTTGCGTTACGTTAACTGGAATTGACGAAGAAAACGTTATTATCTCACTTTTTGCAAAGATGCAAAACGTTTCTAAGATAGTAACTAAGGTGGATAGGGGTCTTATTGCCGACATGGTTAAACAGTTTGGCTTAGATACTATAATTTCTCCAAAAACGGTAATTGCCAGCCACATAGTTAGATTTGTTAGAGAAAACCAAGTTAAAGAGGGTGAGGGCATTAACACCCTTTATATGCTTAACGATAAGGTTGAGGCGCTTGAATTTACCGTTAAACCATCTTTTGAGAAAATTAACGTTCCCCTTAAAAATTTGCGTATAAAGAAAAACGTGTTGGTTGGTGGAATAGTTAGAGGTGATGAATTTGTGTTGCCAAGTGGTGACACGGTAATTTTACCTAACGATAGAGTTATTCTCGTTTCTGCAGAAAAGCATATTAACGAATTAAAGGATATTTTAGCATAGATGAATTACAAGGCTGTTTTTAGTATAATTGGCAAGTGTATGACAATCTTGGCTTGCCTAATGCTATTACCCCTTTTTATTGGGATAATATATAAGGAAAACGTTTATGCCTCTTTTCTTATTCCCGTTGCAATACTAATAGCAATAGGACTTCCTCTTTCAAAAATTAAGGTAAAAGAGGGAAGTGTGTACACAAAGGAAGGCTTAGTTTCCGTTGCGCTCGTTTGGATTATTATTTCTATTTTCGGGGCGATGCCTTTCGTTATAGACGGTGCTATTCCTAATTATATTGACGCTCTATTTGAAACTGTCTCGGGTTTTACTACTACTGGTGCGACTATATTAAGGGACGTTGAAAAATTAAGTAAATCGATTGGGTTTTGGAGAATATTCACTCACTATATCGGGGGTATGGGAGTTATCGTTTTTGTTCTTGCAATTTTACCAAACGATAGTGGCGCTATGCATATTTTTAGGGCGGAATCACCTGGACCTAACGCATCTAAATTAGTTAGTAAAATGAGTCACACGGCAAGAATATTATACCTTATATATCTTGCGTTAACCATTTTGGAAATTGTACTTTTATTGTTCAGTGGCATAGGTTTATATGATGCCGTCGTTTGTTCTTTTTCAACTGCAGGGACGGGTGGATTTGGAATTTATAACGATAGTATTGCACATTACAATAGCGTTTATGTGGAAATGGTAGTTGCCGTTTTTATGGTTATTTTCGGTATTAACTTTAACGTCTTTTATCTAATCTTAATCGGTAACGTTTCAAAGGCGTTAGTGAGTGAAGAGTTAAGGGTGTATATTATTATCGTAATTGTATCTACACTATTGATAGCCATAAACGTTTTATCAATCTATAATAAATTTTCAACTTCGCTAAGATATTCTTTCTTTCAAGCGAGTTCAATAATTACGACGACTGGTTTTTATACGACAGATTTTGACAAGTGGCCAGCTTTTTCAAAAATTATAATTGGATTTTTGATGATGATGGGTGCTTGTGGAGGCTCTACCGGTGGTGGGCTAAAAATTTCAAGAATATGTATCTTAACTAAATCGGTGTTTTCAGACGTTAAAAGAGCTTTTAACCGAAGAGCAGTTGTAACTACGAAATTTGATGGAAAAGCCCTTACAAAAGAAAATGAAAACTCAGTAAAAGCCTACTTTGTTATTTGGTTTATTATAGTGTTAATAGCAACGCTAATACTCTCGTTAGATTCGTTTGCCTCAAACGATATTATTACAAATTTTTCTGCAACATTAACTTGTATAGGTAACGTTGGACCTGGCTTTCATTTAGTTGGACCGACTATGAATTTTGCAGGGTATTCAATGCCCTCTAAGATATTATTATCATTAATAATGTTGCTTGGTAGGCTGGAAATTTTCCCAATACTAATACTATTTTCCGTTAGAACTTGGAAAAAGGCAGGTTAATAATGAAAGGTATTATAGTAGTAAATCCCTATGGATTTCCCGGCAATAGTATAAAACAAGCAAAAAGGCTAAAAGAGGAATTTGATAAACTTTCGGTATCGGTTGAAATCGTAGACACGTTATGCTCTGATTTTAGCATTTCTAACGGTGAGATTAAGTCTAAACTTTCTGGCGTTTTATTTGCAATCTTTTTAGATAAGGATAAATATTTATCCTTGCAACTTACAAAATTAAGCGTTCGCTTATTTAACACGCACCAAGCAATAAGAACTTGTGACGATAAAGGAGAAACTTGCCTTGCATTGCTTAACAGTGGTGTAAAATTGCCAAAAACCATGTTTGCGCCCTTATGTTATAGACAAGAGGGAGTTCTTAAATTTGATTTTGCTGATGAAATTATAAAAAATTTATCTCTTCCCGTTATCGTAAAGGAAAGTTACGGCTCACAAGGGTTTGGCGTACATAAGGCAAACGACAAAGAAGAACTATTAAAATTAATGGAAGAGTTCAAACTAAAACCTCACATTTATCAAGAATATATCGGCAATAAACCAGGGGTGGACGTTAGAGTTATAGTAATAGGCAAAAAGGCTGTTGCCTCTATGGAAAGAATAAACGATAGTGATTTTCGTTCTAACATAGGACAAGGAGGCTCTGGCAAAAAGATTGAACTCAATAAAGAGTTTAAGGATACGGCAGAGCGTTGCGCAGAGGTTCTTGACCTTGATTATTGTGGAGTTGACCTTTTATACGGCGAAAATGGAGATCCGATAGTTTGCGAGGTAAATTCTAACGCTTTTTTTGAGGGGATAGAAAATTGCACGGGAATTAACGTTGCAAAACTCTATGCAGAATACGTTATTAGAGAGATGAAGTAAGAAAAAACCTTAACCATAGCGGTTAAGGTTTTTTATGTTATTAAATATGTTTTATAATTTAATTAAAGCGCCGTTTTTTTGATGTTGTGCACGACTGTTGCCCATGCCTATATAAAAAGATTTTTTAATTTTTATAAAACTTAAAGCGGGAACTTCGTAATTAAACGATTTAAAAAGTTTAATCTCACCGTCTTTTAAGTTATACTTATAAATATTAATATCAAAAGTCTCGTCTGTTAATGGCTTAAAGGATAAAACGTACATAACTTCTTTTTCTATTATAAAATCACTAACAACTTCATTGTTTGGAAGAGTAATTTTTGCAAAATCACTGCCGTTTTCGCTTGAATATAAACTGTTTGTAATAACGTAAACTTTGCCATTATATTCTTCTTTAGCGCTTATAACTCTTTGTCCTGGTCGCATTGAAAAACTTAAAGTGTCTGCTGACGAAACGTATTGCATTTTTCCATCTTCCAAACAGAATATTTCGTAGTTATAAGTTTTATCAATATAGAAACAAAATAGTCCGTAAAGCTTACCGTTTAACGTATAGAAATCGTGACATCTTGAGAAGTTTGGATTATCGAGAGGGGGGAGTTCCTCTCCATTTTTATATAAGGGAATAAAATCAAAGGTCTCTCCACCATCTTCTGAAACGACTACGGGATCAAATCCGTAGTTGCCCCCAATTCCTGCATATAGTTTATTTTCAAACTTAATAAGGTCAAAATTATGTATCGTGTCTGGCAAAACTTTGTGTTGTATCCATCCGTCCTCACTTAACGTGTAGTAGTCGCCCTTAGATGAATTTGAACGAGGGTCTGTTCCAGGCACGTACAATTTTCCGTCAATTTCCTTAAATGTTAAAACTGCTTCGTCTTGAATTCTTCCCGTAACTACTAATGCCTTTGTCTTTAAATCGTAAGCACAAATATCGGTAGGACCACTGTTCAAATTATAATCGCCACCACCTAAATAAATTTTATTGCCACTAAGGTACATATCCCAAATGCAACGTGCAACTTCGCCATTTTTATATCTGTTATTTAATTGCACGCAAAGTTCTTTTGGAGAAGAGGTGCATGCAGTGCAAAAAACATAGGTAAAAGATAACGTTAAGGAAAGTAATAATACGATAAATCTTTTTAGTTTCATATTGTCCTCACTAAGTCGGAGGCCAAGCGGTC
>JAZSDD010000059.1:0-2704 GCA_045530945.1 Christensenellaceae bacterium | reverse complement strand
GCTTTTTTTGTTAATAAGTCAAAAATAGGTATTGAAAAAGGTAATAAAACGTGGTAAAATATAGAAAAAAAATACTTTATGAAGAGGACTTAATATGAATAGGGAAAATAAATTTTACATTTGTGAACATTGTGGAAATTTAATCGGAATGATACACGACGCAGGTGTTCCGATGATTTGTTGTGGACAAAAAATGACTAAATTAGAGGCAGGTATTACAGACGCCAGCAAGGAAAAGCACGTTCCTGTAGTTAGTGTGGATGAAAACACGGTTACCGTTACCATTGGTGAGGTTTTGCACCCAATGATAGCTGAACACAGTATCTTGTGGGTATATTTACAAACGGATAAGGGTGGACAACGCAAGTGCTTAGAAGTTGGAAGTGACCCCATTGTTAAATTTTCATTAGCAGATGAAAAACCTCTTGCAGTCTACGCTTACTGTAACCTTCACGGACTTTGGATGTCGGAAATTAAAGAACCTGTAGTTTGCGACCTAAAGCCATTAAACGTTAATAGCAATGAAGATTACGTTGTTTGTAAGTGTAACAACGTTACTTTCTTTGATATCATAAAAGAAGTTCACGAACAAGAGGACATAACAAAACTAATGGACGTTTTTGAAAAAGTAAAAAACACCACTCATTGTTCTACTGGTTGTGGCGGTTGTTACGATAAAGTAATTGCTATTATTTCGGCAGAAATTTCTGGGAAATAAAACCAAAACATTGACTAATATTTTAGGGCGTTTAATTGTGCTACGTTAATTTGCAGTGAGAAAAAAAAGGGCCACCGAAAATTCGGTGGCTTTAGTCTTCTAATCCTAAAATATAATCGGTTGAGACCTTGTATAATTTTGCAAGTTTTATCAAAACGGCAACGGGTATGAAATACATCCCCTAAAAGTGCCTAACTTTTGGGGTGCATTTCATTAGTTGGTGTTCTTTTGTGTTATGAGTGCTTGATTTATATGTTCCATAAAAGGTATTGAAAATTAAAAGGCATGGTGGTATAATAAATTATAGAAAAAAAATAACGGAGAAGTAAATAATGAAAAGACTTATCAATTTATTTGTGATAATTTTAATTGTTTTATCTGCGTTTACTATGGCGAGTTGTGAGTTGCTTGACGGAATATTTGGAGGTGGAGGCGAGGGTGTTTACACCAAAGAATACGAGGCGATTACCGGCAAATTTTATCTTTACGAGCCTACTGATGAGAGGATAAACGTAAAAGACACATATTTTGACATAGACGGTGGCAAGGGTAGTTTTTCGCTAAAATATTATGAAAACGGCGTGTTGAAAAAGCAGGGCGAATTTAAAAAGGTTGTTGCAAAGGAAGATAAGATAGGATATTTATCTGACAATCTGCACTTTAATTTAAAATGTGGGGAAACTTACGAGCATATAGGAGCGTACACCGAGTCGTTTGACCCGCTTAATCAATTTCGTATAATTGAGGAATATAGTGGTGGCAAAACGGAAATCAAGTACTATTATTCTGAACTTCCTTTTATCTTGGGTGTTTACGTTAGAGAGGGGGAAGAATACGTTAAAGAGTCTAACAACCTAAACGAAAAAGATTATACTATTGCAACGTTAGAAAATTATACCTCAGAACTAAACGGCAAATATAAACTTGATGAAGAGCATTATTTCTATTTCATAAGCCCAAGAGGATACGTTATGGCAGACGGACCTTACTTAGACTCTTACTTTCAATACTATGCTCCCAATTTAGATAAGCCGATAGAGGGCTTTGCTCACGGAATTACTTATCAAAACTCTATTGCTCCCCCTCGAATATTTTTTACCTATTCTAAGCAGTCCTCTTATTTTAAGGCGTTAGAGGACACTGAAAATTCATTAATGTTTGGGTATTCTATTTTTGATGACGACGATAATATGATTGACCACTACGGTTCGATAGATTTTAGCAACGGAAAACTTAACTCCTTTACTTTTGAGCATTTATCACGCAGTTGGACGGAGCAAGAGTGGGACGAGTTTACGAGCAAGCCTGAATACAAAATGCCCGATGCAATTATTTACGAGTACGTTGGCGGAACGTATCATAAGGCATAAAAAATTTTACAAAAGATAAAAAGCTATACTAAAGCCACCGAAAATTCGGTGGCTTTAATTTATTAGTTTTAAGCAATAAAACCATTACAATCTAATATTCGTTGCCGAATATTCGTCGTTTTATGCCGAATAGAAAAAAGGCGAGACAAAACAGTTTATATTTGTTATATTATTATCATAAAAGAGAAAAAAGGAGGGCATTAGTCAATGCAGTTTGAAACTAGTGTAATAATTAAGAGTTAGGATTGCAATATCTTAACTCTAATTTAGTTTATAGGCGTGGGCTTGTCTGTTCGAGCGAAGCGAGAACACTTGTATATGACAAGCACACGCCTAAATGCCATTATAATATTTTTTATTTATCACTTACCATATTTTTCTTAAATGCAATAATAGTCAATATTATGATAGAAATCATAAACAGACTTATAGCAATCAAACCCAAGCCAGCAACATTATTAAAAGAATAAGTAATTCCTAATGCATTTTTTGAATTTGTAATTATTCTACCAATGTAAACTGATGGGTAAAAAGGTAAAAATCTGCAAAAAGTTTCAAAACCACCCATTGTTTCAATCGGCATCCAACAACCACCAAGTATTCCAGCTAAACTTAT
>JAZSDD010000014.1:0-15295 GCA_045530945.1 Christensenellaceae bacterium | reverse complement strand
GGTGTTGGTCAATATCAACACGATATGCCGGAAAAACGCTTAGAAGAGGTGTTGGGTGGAGTTGTTGAAGATTGCGTTAACAGTGTTGGGGTAGACCTTAACACAGCGTCTGCAAGTTTGTTATCTTTCGTTTCGGGGCTTAATTCGGGCATTGCAAAAAATATTGTTGAATACAGAAAGGAAAAACCTTTCAAGAAGAGAAACGAACTATTAAAGGTTAAAAAACTCGGTGAAAAAGCGTATGAACAATGCGCGGGTTTTTTAAGAATAATAGGTGAAAACGTTTTGGATAATACGGGTGTTCACCCGGAGTCTTATCCTGCGGTAGAAAAACTTTTAGAAACGTTAGGCTACACGCTTGACGACGTTGCAAAGGGTAATATCGGCGACATCAAAGATAAAATTGAAAAGATGGGATGGGCAAAAGTTGCTGAAAAATGCGAAATTGGTGAGCCAACTCTTAGAGATATCGTTCAAGAACTCTTAAAACCTGGTAGAGATATTCGTGATTCACTTCCAAAGCCCGTACTTCGTTCTGACCTAATGGACTTAAACGATTTAAAAGAGGGCATGGAGATTATTGGAACTGTAAGAAACGTTATAGATTTTGGAGTGTTCGTTGATATAGGCGTTCATCAAGACGGTTTGGTGCATATTTCTCAAATTTCAGATAACTATATTAAACACCCGTCAGACGTTTTGAAGGTTGGCGACGTGGTTAAGGTTAAAGTTCTTGGAGTTGACCCTGTAAAGAAGAAAATTTCTCTCACATTAAAAACTAACGATTTGCCACACGGAATAAACGTGGGCAATCAAAAAACTGATAGAGAGAGAAAAGAGGGAAGAGAAAGAGCCGAGAAAAAGAGAGAAAATAAACAAATGTCTAATGACGAAATGAGAGAATATTTGCTTAAAAAATTCGGTAGATAATATTTTATAAAACAAAAAAGTTCGCAATTTGCGAACTTTTTTTGTTTGTTATTTAATTTTTTTATGCGTTTTTAACTGCGTTAGTAACGTTATTATAATCTAATCCGATTGCTAAAACGAGGCAGTTTCCGTTTGCTAAGCCTTTTTCTACTAATGAGTCATAAAATTCCTTAGCAGTACCGTCCTCTTTTACGTCGCTAATTAAACCTTTTAACGTATCGCTTTCATTATAGAATTCAAGCATATCGTCCGTACTGTTGAATTCAAAGATAATAACAGTCGTAGTGTTAAGGATTTCCAATACTGAAAGGCTTTCTGCGTTAGACATATAGTGCGCTTTAACTGCAACTTCGCTCTCTTCTTGCATTTCTTCACCTTCTTCAGCAGTTTCGATAACGGAGTAACCTATATCGGTAAGCGCTTTTTCGAGTTTACCGTATGACGAACAAGCCGTTAAAGAAAAGCAAAGCACTAAAACTAAGGTAACTGAGATTAGTTTGAGTAATTTTTTCATAATTGTTTCCTCTCTTTTTTATTTTTTAACCGAAATCGGTTTTAATTTTTAGGTATAAATTTTTCAAAAATAATATTATCTGCTAATTTTCTTGCCTTTAATTCCGTATCACTATCTTTAATTGTCCACGCTAAGAGTGGAAGTTTTTTCTTTCTTTTTAAAGGTAGGTTTTCTATATTATAACTTATAAAATCGGGTTTTGCAAGAAAATTTAGGGAAAGATTTTTAACAACGTGTCGTTTTATGGGGTTAATTTTACCAGTATAAACCGTTCCAAGCACCCCTCTAATAAACTCTGGGGCAAGTTTTTTTATTCTAATAATATACGTTGGGTTAAAACTTTGAAGTGCAAATTCGCCCTTATATTCTTTTAAGATTTTTACCGTGTCGTCAACAACCGAACTGTCCGGTTGGTTTTTAATTTCTATAAGCAAGGGAACTTTTCCGTTAATCGTTTCAAGCGTTTCACTAAGGGTAGGAATTTTTTCACTACTGCCGTTTAGCGTGAGGGATTTTAACTCTTTATAAGTTTTTTCGTGCAAGAAAGCGTCTACCCCTGTCATCCTTTTAAGATTATCGTCGTGAAAAACGAAAAGTACACCGTCCTTGCTTTTATGAACGTCTATTTCAATAGGGTATCCCTTCTTTATTGCGTTTTCATAAGAAAGTAGGGAATTTTCCGGAATATCGTTGTTCCAAAGCCCTCTATGTGCAATAGGACGGGTAACTAACCAATGCGAAGAATTTATTCTCAAGCGCTTTTCTCCTTTTTTAATTCGCTTGCAAAATAGGGCGAATTAGTATATACTTTATATATATTATTATAGAGAATAAAGGGTAGTATGTCAACCAACAAAGAAAATATCAGAAACTTTTGCATAGTAGCACATATCGATCACGGCAAGTCCACGCTTGCCGATAGGCTTATGGAAAAAACCGGTCAAGTTAGCCAAAGGGACATGGAAGAACAACTTCTTGACTCTATGGATTTAGAAAAGGAAAGGGGAATAACCATAAAACTAACGCCTGTTAGAATGTTCTACAAGGCAAAGGACGGAAATGAATACGTTTTTAACTTAATAGACACGCCTGGTCACGTGGACTTTTCTTATGAAGTTTCAAGATCACTCAAAGCGTGTGAGGGGGCGATACTTATCGTAGACGCAACACAAGGCGTGCAAGCGCAAACGCTTGCAAACGCTTACCTTGCGATAGACAACGATTTAGAGTTAATGCCGGTAATAAATAAGATGGATTTAGCATCTGCTCGTCCCGACGAAGCGGTTGAAGAACTTGAAAATATTTTAGGCGTTTACGCAGAAGATGCGCCGAGAATTTCTGCAAAAAGCGGACTTAATATTGAAGAAGTGTTAGAACAGATTATAACTAAAATCCCTGCACCGAAAGGGGACGATAACGCTCCATTAAAAGCACTTATCTTTGATAGTTATTACGATAACTTTAAGGGCGTTATATGCTTCGTTAGAATTATGGACGGAACGGTTAAGGTTGGAACGAAGATTAAAGCATTTACGTCAAACAAGGAATTTACCGTAACGGAGGTTGGTGTTTTTGCACCAAAAATGTTGCCAACGGAAAAGCTATCTGCCGGTGACGTTGGATATATTGCCGCAAGTGTTAAAAGTATTGAAGACACTGCCGTTGGAGATACGATAACCTCAGTTGATAACCCTGCAAAAGAGCCTTTACCTGGTTATAAAAAGGCTTTACCTATGGTCTTTTCGGGAGTTTTTCCACTTGACGGAAGCAAGTATAACGACTTAAAGGATGCGCTATTAAAACTTAAATTAAACGATGCTGCTTTATCTATCGAACCTGATAACTCAGCTGCGCTTGGTTTCGGTTTCCGTTGTGGATTTTTAGGTTTACTTCATATGGACGTTATTCAAGAAAGGATAGAGCGGGAGTTTGACCTTGATATTATAACTACTGCGCCCTCCGTTTCATATAAGGTTTATAAAACGGACGGAACTATGTTGATGGTGGAAAACCCAACCCATCTTCCTTCTCCAACCGAAATTGATTATATGGAAGAGCCTGTTATTAATGCAAGCATTTTAACTCCACCAGAATACGTTGGGCCTATTATGGAACTTTGTCAATATAAGCGTGGTATTTATAAAAATATGATTTATCTTGACAAAACGAGGGTGGAACTTAAATATACGCTACCTCTTAACGAAATAATTTACGACTTTTTTGATAGCCTAAAATCGAGAACGAAAGGCTACGCCTCTTTCGACTACGATATTGCGGGATATGAAAAGAGCGATTTAGTAAAACTCGATATGTTACTTAACGGTGATATTTGCGATGCTCTTTCAATTATCGTTCATAAAGATAAAGCATACGAGCGTGGCAGACAGATTGCTGAAAAACTAAAAGACATTATTCCAAGACAAATGTTTGAAATTCCCGTGCAGGCGGCGGTTGGTGGAAAGATTATCGCCAGAGAAACGGTTAAGGCGTCTAGAAAGGACGTTCTTGCTAAATGTTACGGTGGTGACGTTACGAGAAAGAAAAAACTTCTTGAAAAGCAAAAAGAGGGAAAGAAGAAAATGCGTTCTATCGGAACGGTTGAAATTCCTTCCGAGGCGTTTATTTCTATACTTAAAACGGATAATAGAGATTAGAAAAACTAAGTTTAAGGAGAAAAAATGGCTGGAATTTATATCCACGTTCCTTTTTGTAAAAGTAAATGTACTTATTGCGACTTTGCCTCCTTTCCAAAGGAGATAGGAAAGGCGGAGAGTTATTTTGCCTGCTTATATCGTGAAATAGAGGCGAGGGGTAGAGAATTATCTTCTAAAACTTTTGACACGGTGTATATAGGTGGAGGCACGCCCTCAATTGTTCCCGCAGAATATGTAGCAGGGGCAATTAGACAAGTTAAAAAATTCTTTTCATTATCTAAAAATCCTGAAATCACCATTGAAATTAATCCCGGCACTGTTACAGAGGATAAAATTAAAACGTATAAAAGCGTTGGTATTAACCGTTTTTCGATAGGCCTACAAACGGGGTATGACGAGCAACTAAAAAGGCTTAATCGTATTCACACGGCAAAAGATTTTCTAATTACGTGTAACCTACTTAAAGGAGAAAATATAAGCGCTGACATATTATTAGGGCTATCGGGGCAGACTTTAGAACAAGTTAAAAAAACCGTTGACTTATGTCTTGCAGGGGGCGTAAAACATATTTCTGCATACGCGCTAACCCCCGAAGTTGGCACTCCTATTTATACCGACTATCTTAATGGAGAGCTCTTATCTGAAGACGAAGTTGCCGATATTTACGACGGATTAAGGGAATACCTAAAAGAAAAAGGCTTATTTAGATATGAAGTTTCAAATTTCTCGGTAAAAGGTTTTGAATCAAAGCACAACCAAAATTATTGGGAAAGGGGCGAGTATATCGGCGTTGGTGTTTCTGCATCTTCATTTATAAATGGCAGAAGATTTACCAATACTTTTAAGATTGATGAATACTTAAATTCTATAATTTATAATAAAACTCCTGAAATTTCCTCCGACCTTATCGAGGGAGAGGACGCTAAGTTTGAGTTTATTATGTTAGCATTACGCACGGAAAAGGGTGTTGACGTTAGTAAATTTAATAGAGAATTTTCTTGCGACTTTTACTCTCTATATGGAGATATTATAAAAAAGAACCAAAAGTATTTAGAAATAGAAAAAGATAAGTTAAAGATAAAAGAGGAATATTTATACGTTCAAAACGGAATTATTATGCAATTTATGAAATAATACGTTTCTACAAAAAAACAAGTAAAAACATAAAAAACAATAAAAGTTTTAATTTCCCTCGTGGTAATCTAAATTTCCACGGGGGCTTTTTTATGACCGTATATATCGAATACGTTATTTTTAATAATTTTGTTATCGATTATCTTCTATTAAAGTTTACCTATCTGCTTACGGGTAAGAGTGTAAAAAACCTTAATCTTTTTATTTCTTCTTTGGTTGGGGCTATATTTTCCTTAATTTTTCCGTTAATAAGCTTAGGGAAAATTTACTCTACTATTATCAAATTGCTTTTTGGAACTTTATTGGTTTTAATAACGGCAAAATATAAAAGCAAAAAGGAATTTATTATTAATTTAACAATCTTTTATTTTCTCACCTTTTTGCTCGGCGGAAGTATTATTGGCGTTTATTCAATTATAGGGATAAGTCACTATAAAGAACTTACCGTGGCATTATGCTTTATTCCCGCTTACCTTATTATATACCTTATTAAAAACGTTGTAAGTTTTATATACAAAAGACGGCACGTAGAAAGCGTTATATATAATTTTGAATTTACGCTTTTTGGAGAAAAATACGTTGGTAGAGGATTTTTAGATACCGGAAATAACCTATATTATAAAGATAATCCCGTGATAGTTTGCGAAAAAAACTATATTAAAAAAGCCTTAGATAAAAAGGAATTTTATAGTAACGTAAAAAAGATAAGCGTTTCTACTGCACTTGGCGAAAAAGAAAAATTTTGTATAAAATTAGATGAGTTTAAGATATTTATCGGGGACAAGCCGAATATATATAATAACGTAACGCTAACGATAGCAGAGGTGAATATAACGGGGGCAGACGCAATACTTCATCCTGCACTTTTGGGGGTTAATTATGAAAACGATGGTGATGCAAAGATTAAGAAAGTTTCTTGAAATTTTTTCTTTAAGGGAAGATTTTCTTCACTACATAAACGGGGGCGACGTTTTGCCCTCTCCTTATTCGCCGGAAGAAGAGGCGGAAATTATTGAACTTATGGAAAAAGGGGACAGAAGTGCGCCCGATAAACTTATAGAGCATAACTTGCGCTTAGTCGTTTATATTGCAAAGCGTTTTCAAAACACTGGGATTGATTTGGACGATTTAGTTTCGGTAGGCACGATAGGATTAATAAAAGCAGTGAGTTCCTTTTCTTCCGATAAAAAGGTAAAACTTGCCACTTTTGCATCTCGTTGCATTGAAAATGAAATATTAATGTTTTTAAGAAGAACTGCTAAACTTAAAGCAGAAGTTTCTTTTGACGAGCCACTAAACACCGACAGCGAGGGGAACGAGTTAGTGCTATCCGACGTTATGGGTACTGACGGTGACTTGGTGTATAAGAAAATTGAAAGTGGGGTTGAGAGCGAACTTTTACGTCAAGCATTATTAAAACTCAACGGTAGAGAAAGAGAAATAATGTTTTTAAGGTACGGGTTAAACGGTGAGGAGGAAAAAACACAAAGGGAAGTTGCCGATATGCTTGGCATTTCTCAAAGTTACATTTCAAGGCTTGAAAAGAAAATAATTTCAAGGCTAAAAAAAGAATTTGCAAAGATGATTTAATTTGAAAAAAAGTATTGAAAAATTCTTTTTATTATGTTATATTTAATAAGAAAATACTTAATTGGAGGAATAAAAAAATGAACAAATATAAAGGCACGAAAACGGAAAAGAATTTATTAGAGGCTTTTGCTGGTGAATCCCAAGCAAGAAACAAATACACCTACTTTGCGTCAAAGGCAAAAAAAGAGGGGTATGAACAAATTTCCGCATTATTCTTAAAGACTGCTGACAATGAAAAAGAGCACGCTAAATTATGGTTTAAGGAATTAGAGGGTATTGGCGACACGGCTCAAAACCTCGTTGCTGCTGCTGAGGGTGAAAACTACGAGTGGACGGATATGTATGCAACGTTTGCTAAGGAAGCGGAGGCAGAGGGCTTTACCGAGCTTGCAGAAAAGTTTAGAGCAGTTGCAAAAATTGAAAAGAGCCACGAAGAGCGTTATAGAGCGTTACTTAAAAACGTTGAAACGGCAGAAGTATTTAAAAAGGCTAATGTTAAGGTTTGGGAATGTAGAAATTGTGGACATTTCCATATTGGCGAAAGCGCACCCGAAGTTTGCCCCGTTTGCGTTCACCCCAAGGCATATTTTGAAATTCACGAAGAGAATTATTAATTAAAGGTGAGAGAAAGTGGACTTAAAAGCGTTAAATAAAATAGGATACGGGCTTTACGTTATCACCTCGTTTGACGGGGAAAAGCACAACGGCTTTATATCAAATAGCGTTATGCAAGTTTCTATAAATCCAGCAATGCTTGCAGTTAGCATAAACAAGCAAAACTATTCGCACGACGTTATAAAGAAAACGGGCAAAATGAACGTTAATATTTTAACTGAAGACGCTCCTTTTTCCACTTTTAAGAAGTTTGGCTTTCAAAGTGGAAGAGAGGTAAACAAGTTTGAAAATGAAGAAGTGATCCTTTCTGGTAACGGTCTTGCAATTTGCACTAAAAACGTTAACGCTTGTATTTGCTTAAAGGTGGAAAATTATATTGATACCGGCTCTCACGGATTATTTATCTGTTCTATTGAAGAGTCTGCCGTGCTATCGGATAAGGAAACGATGACGTATAGTTTCTATCATAAGTTCGTTAAAGAAAAACCCAAGGTAAAAAATGCATACGTTTGCAAGATTTGTGGGTACGTTTACGAGGGTGAAACTTTACCGAAAGATTATATATGTCCACTCTGTAAACACGGCGCAGAATTCTTTGAAAAGAAATAATAAAAAACTCAAAATAAAAACGGCAAAAGTTTGCCGTTTTTTCATATAAAAAATTAAAAAAATTTATTAAAAACACTTGACAATCCTCTAATCATAATATATAATAATAGTAATCATTACTGATAAGGAGGTGCTAAGATGCGTTATTCAAGGCAAAGAGAATTGATAACTGATATAATAAAGTCGAGAAAAGATCATCCAACTGCTGATATGATTTATGCCACGGCAAGAGAGTTAGAGCCGAACATTAGTCTTGGCACTGTGTATCGTAATCTAAAACTATTGTCGGACGAGGGGGTTATTTTAACTCTTGAAACGGAAGATAAAAAAATTCATTACGATGGGGACGTTTCAAAACACGGCCATTTTATATGTAGCGAGTGTGGTAAAATTATTGATTTGTTCCGTCCTGTTAACACTCCCGTTGAATTAAAGGAAATGGGTGTTACTGTTTCATCTGAAAAGTGTGTTTACTACGGTTTATGTACCGATTGTAATAAATAATAAAAAAATATTTAGATATATAAGGAGATTTAATTATGAAAAAATGGAAATGTTTAGTATGTGGTCAAGTTGTTGAGTCGGAGAACGCTCCCGAACAATGCCCCCTTTGTAAAGCACCTTCAAATAAGTTTGAAGAAGTTAAAGATACGGGTGAAAAATTCTGGGCAGCAGAGCATATCGTTGGCGTAGGCAAAGAAGAGGGTGTTCCCGAAGAAATTATTGCTGGATTAAGAGAAAACTTCAACGGTGAATGTATGGAAGTTGGTATGTATCTTGCAATGGCAAGAGTTGCACATAGAGAGGGTTATCCTGAAATCGGTCTATACTGGGAAAAAGCTGCGTTAGAAGAGGCAGAACACGCTGCTAAATTTGCTGAACTATTAGGAGAGGTTGTAACCGATTCTACCGAAAAGAACCTTGCAATGAGGGTTGAGGCTGAAAACGGCGCAACGGCTGGTAAGTTTGAACTTGCAAAAATGGCAAAGATGCATAATCTTGACGCTATTCACGATACCGTTCACGAAATGGCAAGAGACGAGGCCCGTCACGGCAAGGCGTTTGAAGGATTATTAAAGAGATATTTTAATAAATAAGGAGATAATATGAAATACATTTGTAAAGTATGTGGATATGTGTACGACGAAGAGGCGGAGGGAGTTGCTTTTTCCGAGTTAGACGATAGTTACGTTTGCCCTTTATGTGGAGTTGGCAAGGACGAATTTGAAATTACCGAATAATTAAAAAACGCTATTATCACTTTGGTGATTATAGCGTTTTTTTTATAAATTAATTACTAAATTTTTTTATCAAAAGATATTTATTTCTAGTTGTTTTCTGCTTTAGAGGTTTTTTCTTCGTTAACCTTATCCGTTTCGTTTAAGCATTTAGCGTTGTTTTCAATCGATTCCGTTTTTACGTGCTTTTTTAAGACAACCATATCGTCGCCAGGCAACTTAAACATTGGAATAAATCTGTCAAGTTTTGTGAAAGTAAGAATAAGCAATGAACCTACAACTAAGAAACTTAAATAATTGTGTGCGATAAAGTCAACAGGAGTAAAGGTCATTAAAGGATAAACGGTGGAAGCTATTCCTGCAAAGAAAACAGGGAAGCAGTGCCAAGGAATTAACTGAGAACCATATATACCCATAGCAGAAGTAAAGGTTGATAGTCTTAATCTTAAAGTGTAGGCGGCTTTTTCGTCTTTACAAACAACGTTCTTTTCAACAACGTCTCTGATTATGGGGGAAATGGTTGCAACTTGTGCCGTTTCATCAGCAAGAGCAACGTTGCCAACTAAACTCATAACACCACACCAACCTACTAATTGATTTACGTTTCTGCTTATTTTAACGATAAGTTTAGTTAAAGGAGCAAAAGCGTCCATTGCGTTCATAATGCCACCGAAAGCAGCAATCCAAATCATCATAACGATAACCCAACTTCCTGCATCACTAAAACCTACGAAAACGATTTCAGTAAGCCAGATTGAAATATTGGTCGTGCCGATTATAGAACCGAGAATTAATGAGGAAAGCATGCCTGCTCCAAGGCAAATCATTGTATGTAAGCCGGTAAAGGATAAGCCTATAACTATAATCAACGGCAAAATCATAACGTAAGAAACACCGTGTTGAACTTGGTTTAATAAAAGTATGGCAGACGGTCTTTCTGCTTCAAGAGCAATCAATGAGTCTTTTGGAATAGTTGAGATAGCCTCTTGAACGTTTCCTTGAACGTTGGGTAAGTTCATACCAACAAGGAAAACAATAATTAAGGCAATCACAAGGCATGATAAAGCCCAAACGAGTTGGTGCTTAAATCTATCTATAATTTTAACGTCTTGCATACCACAAGATAGAATAGTTACGTCTGAAATCATACCGATATTATCACCAAAGCAAGAACCACCGGCAATAGAGCAAATTGTTAAGAAAACGTTTCCACCAACAAGGTGATTAAGCCACAAGAATATCGGAGCGCAAGCAGCGAACGTTCCCCAAGATGTACCCGTAGCAATGGACAATAAACAAGTTACTATTAACGTTACGGGGGCGATTGTACGAGCGGTAACTCCAAGTTCTAACGCCAAATTAATTAGCGCTGCTCCAACACCCGTTGCCATAAAACATTCGGCAACGCCATATGCAAACATTAGAATAAAAAATATTGTGACGATTTTTTTTACCGAGTCTAAACATTTATCAAAGGTTTTTTCAAAATTACACCTATATAAAATCATATAAACGATGATTGCTGTGAAAGTTGCTATAGGTGCTGCCAACAACAAGTCTAATTTAAATACTATAACAAAAACTGCAAAAATTATAAGAGGTATAAATTTGATTGTTGCTATAAGTGATGAGTAGTTTTTCTTATTAGTCTGTGACATAATTTTTTCCTATAAATATTGTTATACGTTTCTAACATTATAAATGCCAAAAAGTATTATATAATAAATAGACTAAAAAGTCAAACTAAAAATATTTTTTATATTAACAATATATTTAGCTAAAATAAAAAAACTAAAACCCCCACGCTTTATTTAAGCGTGGGGGTTAACTTTATTTTGTTTAATTATTTATAAAGAGGTCCGTAGGTTTCGCATGCTCTAAAATCTTGACCTTCTTTATCCATGCCAAATGCGTTCCAGCATGCGGAACGATAGATATCCTTTTCGTCTACGTTGTGCATACATACGGGGATTCTTAGCATTGAGCAGAGGGTAATAAGATCTGCGCCGATATGTCCGTAAGAGATTGCACCGTGGTTTGCACCCCAGTTGTTCATAACGTCATATGCCGTTTTGAATGCACCCTTACCGGTAATTCTTGGAGCAAACCAAGTGCAAGGCCAAGTGTAGTCCGTTCTCTTCCAAAGTTTATCGGTAACTTCGTCGGGGAGGGCAACCGTCCAACCTTCTGCAAGTTGCATTACAGGGCCTAAGCCTTTAACCATATTTAATCTCATCATAGTTACGGGCATTTCAGCTTTAGTAACAAATCTTGAAGAATATCCGCCACCTCTAAAATATCCAAGGTCAGCATACGGCCAAGTGGTTGCCTTCATGCAAGCGTCGATATCCTTATCAGTCATATCCCACCACTTTTTCATAACGGCGTTACCATTTTCGTCCTTAACTTCACCACAAGCGTCTACACAAGCAGCGCCAGAGTTGATAAGGTGAATAAATCCGTCTGCCTCTTTAGCCTTTCCGTCAATTTCATAACCGGTAACTCTCTTAACTGCATCACCAGACCAGTAAGTTCTAACGTCTGCAAAGATTTGCGCTCTGCCCGTTAATAGTTTACCGAACATCATACAAACGCCGTTTAAGGTGTCGTTTTCAGTTGCTAAAATATAGGGTTCTCTCTTTCCGTTCCAGTCGAAAGAAGAGTTTAGGATACTTTCAGGGAAGTCACAGTTAGGATAGAAGTCAGTCCATTGTCTTTGACCTTGGAAACCTGCGCAAAGTGCGTTGTGTCCAACCATTTCTTCTTCTGCGCCCTTAGGAAGATTTTGGTTACCGTTCATAAGGTCTTTAATGATACAAGCCATTTTTGCGGTAAACTGCCAATCTTTTTCCTTTTGTTCTGCACTTCTTTGAAGTTCAGTGGGGTTCTTGTCAAAGTCAGCGTTGCATTTTTCTTTTATCCAAGCGTATGCCTTTTCATATTCTTTTTGGTCGAAGATACCCTCAGACATTCTGCGGATAATTTCCACTTCGTCAACGCTTTCAACTCTCATGCCGAGGTATTTTTCAAATAAATCGGTATCAATAATAGAACCTGCAATACCCATGCAGATAGAACCGATTTGAAGATATGATTTACCTCTCATAGTGCAAACGGCAACAGCTGCACGAGCAAATCTTAAAATCTTTTCTGCAACATCAGAGGGAATAGAGGTGTCGTCTAAGTCTTGAACGTCGTGTCCGTAAATACCGAAAGCGGGGAGACCTTTTTGAGCGTGCCCTGCTAAAACTGCAGCGAGATAAACTGCACCGGGACGTTCCGTTCCGTTGAAACCCCAAACGGCTTTTACGGTGTTTTTGTCCATATCCATAGTTTCGCTACCGTAACACCAACATGGGGTAACGGTGAGGGTGATGTCCACGCCCTCTTTTCTAAATTTGTCGGCGCAAGCAGCAGCCTCTGCAACTCTACCAATAGTGGTGTCTGCAATAACAACTTTTACCTTTTCGCCGTTAGAATAGAAAACGTTTTCTTCGATAAGTTTAGCGGCAGATTTAGCCATGTTCATAGTTTGAACTTCTAAACTCTCTCTAACCTTTAACGGTCCTCTTCTTCCATCAATAGTGGGGCGAATACCAATTACTGGATAATCGCCGATAAGTCTTGATTTAGCCATAATCTTTTTCTCCTTATCTTATAATATAATTTCAACAACGGGTGAAATAACGTTTGGTTTTACTACGGGCAAGTGGAAAATCACTTCTCCCGTTTCCTTTTCGGTATATAAAATTTCACTACCGTCGTGTAAGAACTGTGCATAGTTCACTTTGCCTTTCATATTTTTTAATATCAATCTCTTGAAAGGATATTCTACAAGGTGAACGTAAAGTCTCTTTCCGTCTTCACTTTGAGTAAGTCTCGTGCCTTCGGGTGCGATAAACTCAGGCTCTGCCATAGTACAACCGTAAATAGAGCGAGAATTATATTTCATCCATTTAGCGTAAGCAGATAATGCGTTATCAGCCCTTTCGTCAAACGTGCCACGTGGCGTTGGTCCAACGTTCATTAATAAACTTCCACCTTTAGAAACGTTTTTAACTAAAAGGTTAATTAACATTTCTGGTGATTTCCAAGTGGTTTCATCTCTAAAATATCCCCAAGAACCCGAAAAAGTGTGGCAAGATTCCCAAACAAGAGGTTCTCCAGTCACTTCGTCTTTCGGCCAATCGGAAAGCATAACTTGTTCGGGCGTTCTCGTATCTCCCTCTATACCCAAACGATTGTTTACCACGATATCTGGGGCAAGTGAACGAACGAGCGCCATCATTTTTTCCGATTCCCACTCATCCTTACCTTTTCCGCCTTTATATTGCATCCAAGGCTTGGGGTTTGGATCTGGTGGGGGGTTTGCTTTATCAAACGATAACAATTCAACGGGGTCAGGATCAGGATAAGAAAAGTCAAACCACAAAGCGTCAATCTTTCCGTAGCAAGTTAAAAGTTCCGTCACTTGATTACGCATATACTCGGCATAAATCTTCATATCTCTGCCCTTGTCCATTTGTTCGGCCTCAGGATCGTCCCTTAAAGGATGAATAACGTCAATGGGGAAGTGGGGGTGATGCCAATCGATTAACGAATAGTATAATCCTATTTTAAGACCTTCCGCCCTAAACGCCTCAACGTATTCTTTAACTATATCCTTTCCGTAAGGGGTGTTAGTAACCTTATAATCGGTATACTTACTGTCAAAAAGACAAAATCCCTCGTGGTGCTTAGTGGTAAGAACGGCGTATTTCATGCCCGCCTCTTTTGCTTTTCTTGCCCACTCTTTAGCATCTAAAAGGTCGGGATTAAAAAGTTCAAAATACTTGTCGTATTTTTCATCTTTAATCTTTTCCATAGTTTTAATCCACTCGTGCCTTGCGGGGAGTGAATACAATCCGAAATGGATAAACATTCCGAATCTGTCATGAATAAGCCACGAAGTATCGCCAACTGTTTTTTTAATTTTGTAACTACTCATATAAAATTCCTTGATTTTTTTATAAGTATAACATATAATTTAATTACATTAAATTGAAAAAAGTGTAAATTTTATGGAGATTTGTATATGTTTCCAAGGGAAAATCGTGGTATATCCGTAGCGTTACAAAAAACGTCGTTTGAAATATTCTCTTTTAAGAGGGTTAGCCTTGATAGGAGTTGGAACTACCAAAACGTTTATTCACCTTACACTAGAATTTATATTCCCGTAGATGGGGAGGGTGAAATCGTTTCGGGGGACGTGACGTATAAATTGGAAAAGGGGCATATTTACGTTATACCCACTATGGCTGCCTTTTCTTGCAAGTGCGATAATTTGCTCGATAAGTTTTTTGCGCACGTTTCACTGTCTTGTGAGGACGGGGCAGACGCTTTTTGGAATATAGATAAAGTTCTCACTTCGGTGGACGACGAGGGGATTGCAGAAAAACTCCTTTCCCTTTACGAGAGTGACTCGGTTAACGCCGTTATGGAGATTAGATATCTACTTTTATCTTGCCTATTAAAAGTTACTAAAGAAAATAAAATTATGCTTGGAGAAATTAAAAATTACTCTCCGCTCGTTAAAAACGCTATGGCGTATATTAATGAAAATCTCTCGGCAGGTTTAACCGTAAAGAAAGTAGCGGAAGAATTATTTATTTCCGTTATAACTTTGCAAAAAAAATTCAGAAAAGAAACGCTAAAACCTGTTGGAAAATACATAGATGAAAGGCTTATGACTGCTTGTGCAAAAGAACTTATTTCGGGCAAGTTAAACATTGGCGAAATTAGTGATAAGTATGGGTTTTGCGATAGGTTTTATTTCTCACGTAAATTTTCGGAATTTTACGGCATTCCGCCCAAAAGATATTCTAAACCTGCAAGGGCGTAGATTAGGTAAGGTAAAAAAAGGCGAAAAAATTTTTCGCCTTTTTTCTATTTTTAACGTTTAGATTATAAATCAACTTCGTCCTCGTTAGTTCCCGTTTCTTTGTGTTTTAGACAAATAAAGTATATGGCAA
>JAZSDD010000006.1:0-5188 GCA_045530945.1 Christensenellaceae bacterium | reverse complement strand
TTAATAAAAAACAGTTTAGACGAGCTTTGTGAAAAAATTTCAGAAGCTATGGATCTTTCGGGATACGCAATACCAGAATACGTCCCCTTAAACGTTACTGGTGGTGGAATAGCATATTTAAGGGGTGCGAAAGAACATCTTTCATCAAGAGTTGGGGTAATTACTGAAATCGTTTCGCCCGGCGTTCCAATGATGAATAAACCCGTTGAATCTTCGGTATTATCCCTTTTAGATTTAATATTTGAACAGAACTAAGTTTACCATATAGAAATTCAGTATAATGGAGGAAAACAAAATGTACGGTCAAGAAAATTTCAAGATTAATTCTGCAGTAATTAAGGTAATGGGAATAGGTGGTGGCGGATGTAACGCTATCAACAGTATGATTGAATCTAACGTTTCCAGTGCAGAATTTATTGCTGTAAACACGGATAATCAAGCGCTACTACTTTCTAAGGCGGAAAAATGTATTCAAATAGGTGAAATTTTAACTAAAGGCCTTGGTGCTGGTAGTGATCCTAATATAGGAGAGGCTGCTGCAGAAGAGTCAAAGGATCAAATTGCAGAGGCGTTAAAGGGGGCTGACCTCTTGTTTATCGCTGCCGGTATGGGTGGTGGAACGGGAACGGGTGCTGCGTCAGTCGTTGCAAGAATTGCAAGAGAACTTGGCATTTTAACGGTTGCAGTCGTTACCAAACCTTTCTCTTTTGAGGGTAGAGTTAGAAATGAAAACGCAAACAAAGGCGTTGCAAATCTTAAAAAATACGTTGATACTTTAGTTATAATTCCTAACGATAAATTATTGCAATTCCTCCCCGGAAACGTTGGTATGGTAGATGCGTTTAAGGTGGCAGACGATATGCTTAAACAAGGTATCGTTGGCATCGTAGATTTAATTGCAACCCCATCTTTAATTAATTTAGACTTTGCAGACGTTAATACCGTAATGAGAAATCAAGGTTTAGCGCATATGGGTGTAGGTAGAGCAAAGGGCGAAAATAGAGTGATTGAGTCAGTTAGACAAGCCGTTTCAAGTCCTTTACTTGAAACCACTATCGAGGGTGCTAAATCAGTTATTCTTAACGTTACCGGTGGTAAGGATTTAATGCTTGGTGAAGTTAACGAGGCAGCAGTGCTTATTCAAGGCATTATTGACGAAAGGGCAAACATCATCTTTGGTGCAACGATTGACGAGCGCATGGTAGACGAAGTGAAAATTACCGTTATTGCAACAGGTTTCTCTCCTTTAGATAAGGCTGAGGTAACGGAAAATCTTTTAAAAAGTCACGCAAAGGAAGTTAAACCCGCTATCGGATTTAGCAATGATGCAGGGGATAATAATATTCCTCCACTACTTAGAGAATTTGAAAAACCACAACCAGTTCAAGAAGAAGAGAAAAAGGAAGAAGTTATAGAAACTCCCGAAACGGTTATAGAAGAACCGAAAGAAATCCCCGAGGTTAATCAAATACCAGAAGAAAAGGGTAGAGAACTCCCAGCCTTTATGAGAAAATTATTTAGAAAATAATAAGTAAAAAGATGGCTAATTTAAGCCATCTTTTTTACGTTTTTAACAAAGAAAAAAGTTGTATAAATTTATACAACTTCTTTTGGTCGGAGTAGCGAGACTTGAACTCACGGCCTCTTGCCCCCCAGACAAGCGCGCTACCAACTGCGCCATACCCCGTATTTACTATTAAATTGTCACTAAAACTTTCCACTCGCTTAGAGTTTTATACAGGTAGCGCCCAAGGCGCTTCCTCTCTCGTGCCATAAGGGCACTCGCGGGCTTTGGCTACAAACTGTCCACAGGACACTTTGCTTAACGCGTCGCCCCAACTGCGCCATACCCCGTCGTCAAAGCAAACTTTGCTTAAAACAGTTTATTTAAAGCTAAACTGTAAAATCGCTACGTTGCTTTTCCTCTCCGAAAAAATTTCTTCGACAATTTTTTCGGGTGATTTATTTGTTTTACTCTCAAGCGATACATATTGTATCACAATAAAAATTATTTTGCAACTAAATTACCCATAAAAAATAGACACTTTTTTAAATTTATGCTACAATTATAAAAAAGATATTAGTAAGTAAACCTATGAGAATTAGAAAAAAGAAACATTTAGACGAAAGAATTGAAAAAGTAAGAGATGTAGTACTCGTTGCTCTTCACGATATTCCTAATATTCGCCTTGCAAACGAAGATAAAAAGTATATTGATTTTTCTTTATTGTTTGGCAACTCTAATCCCGTTAACCTTGAAATAGGTTGTGGAAAGGCGGGGTTTATTACCGAGTGCGCAAAAAATTATCCTAACGAAAACTTTTTTGCCGTTGAACTATTGCAAAATATTATCGTAATGGGGGCAGAGAGGGTAAAAAAAGAAAAGGTTTCAAACGTTAGATTTTTTAATTGTGGCGCAGAATATCTGCCAAGATATATTCGCCCAAACTCCATTAAAACTCTTTACCTTAATTTTTCTCCACCGTATCCTGCGGGTACTTATGAAAATAGAAGGCTAACTAATTCTACTTTAATTGAAAACTACAAGGATTTTTTAGCAAAAGACGGTGTTGTTTTGCAAAAAACCGACGACAAAGATTTTTTTGAATATTCCTTTTCTCAGTTTGAAAAATTTGGCTTTATAGTAGAGGATATTTCAGAGAAAATCAACAACGGTGAAATTGATAATATAGAAACGGAATATGAAAGTAAATTTAGGGCAAAAAATATGCCAATATACGCTTTAAGAGCCAAAGTTAAAAAGGATATATAATATGAAATTTATACATTGTTCTGACATACATTTGGATTCTAAAATAGGAGAGTTGTCGGCAGAAAAGAGAAAAAGGAGAAAAGAAGAAATTCTATCCACCTTTGAAAAACTCTGCGCATATGCAAGTGATAATGATATTACTGCCGTTATTATTGCCGGCGACATGTTTGACGAGGAAAAAATTACCGCTAAAACGTTAGGTAGAGTTTTAGGGGCAATTAATCGAGCAAATAAGGTAGATTTTTTGTATCTTCCTGGAAATCACGAAAGTAACGGCTTTTTATCTCATAGAGAAGAATTTCCATCTAACCTAAAATTTTTTGGTGAGGAGTGGAATACTTTTTCATATGGCGAAGTGGAAATTAGCGGAATAGTTTTATCCGAATTAAATTCAAAAACGGTGTACGATAATTTACAGCTTAACGAAAATAAAATTAACCTCGTTACAATGCACGGTGCAGTTGCAGGATATAAAACGAGTGAAGATGCGGAAAATATTAGTTTGCCACTATTAAAAAACAAAAACGTTGATTATCTTGCCTTAGGGCATTATCACTCTTTTTCAAGTGGAGAAATTGACGAGAGGGGTAAATACGCATATTCAGGTTGTCTTGACGGAAGAGGGTTTGACGAAACGGGTGAAAAGGGTTTTGTTTTAATTAACGTAAATGATAAAAAACTTGATTTTGAGTTTGTTCCTTTTTATTCGAGGCAATTACACACTTTAGATGTGTCTGTGGACGAAGAAAAAGATTTCTTTTCTTTGAGAGAAAAAGTGTTAAATGCTGTAAGTGGAAAAATTCAACCAACTTCACTAATAAAGGTAGTGTTAAAAGGCGAAAGATATCCCGAAGTGGATACTGACGTGGAGGCACTATCCTATAAACTTAACGAGATTTTCTTTTTTGCTAAGGTATACGACAAAACTACGTTAAAAATCAATCTTGAAGATTATAAAGAAGATAAATCGGTTAGAGGGGAATTCGTTAGATTAGTGCTTAATTCCGATTTGCCAAAAGATAAAAAAGACGCAGTATTATTAAAAGGTCTTAGTTCGCTTAGGGGGGAATAGTATGAAGATTAAAAAATGTTATATTTCTTCCTTTGGTAAACTAAAGGATTTTACAGTTGATTTTGACGATAAGTTAACCGTTATAAATCACGAAAACGGATGGGGAAAAAGCACTCTTGCATCTTTTATTAAGGCTATTTTTTACGGACTTACCGACGGAAAGAGGAACGTTGCCGATAACGAGCGCACAAAATATACGCCGTGGAATTCAACCGAGCGTTTTGGTGGTTATGCGATAATTGAAAGGTCTGGAAGTGAATATAAAATTGAAAGATTTTTCGGCAAAAAACAAAGCGAAGACACCGTTACTGTAACTGAAGTTGCAACGGGAAAAACCTTTAACACCAATGACCTTGGCAAGAGGTTTTTTCAAATTGATGAAGAGGGGTTTTTATCAACCACTTATTTTACCCAAAAGGATTTTGAGATTAAATCTAACGCAAGTATTACTGCAAAGTTTAATGAAACTTATGAAATTTCCGACCTTGAGGCTTATGAGAAAACGCTTTCTAATTTAGAAAATAAAGCAAAGGAATATAAAAAGATAGGAGATAAAGGCATAATTGCCGATCTAAAAAGGGAAATTAGAGAGGTTAATGAAAAAATCGAGGGTGCAAGGCTTAGTTTTTTAACTGCCGAAAACCTAAAAAAAGAGGCGGATATTTTAGCAATTCAAACGCAAGAATTGGAAAAAGAAATCAATCAAATTAGTGAAAAAATTGCTTTGGCTGGAAAAAAAGAGGCAAGCGACGTTAAAAAGCAAAACTACGCTAAATTAATTGAAGAGCAAAATCAAGTTGAAGAAAGAATAAAAAAAGCAAAAAACATTTTGAATAATAATGAAGAAAGAGCAAAATCTGCATCCGATTATTATGAGTGTGTTAAAGATATTGCAAAGCTTTCCGTTATGGGAAATGGGCTTGTTTCAAACATAAATCAACTTGAAAGTTTGTCTAAAACCACGCCTATAAAAAAGGATAGTAAACCACTCTTTTTTGGTTTTGGAGCGACTGCGTTTATAATTTTATCAATAATCTTATTATTTTTTAATCCTATTATCGGTGGAATAACTTTAATTCCTGCCATAATTTTAGGCGTATTATCAGTCGTTAACTTAAAAAAAGAAGGTAAGAACACCTCTAATAATTCGGAAATTGATAACTTAATTTTATCTAAAAATCAAGAACTTTTATCGGTTAAAGAATTAATCGATAAAAATAAAAAAGTGCTTTGCGATTATTTATCTAATTTTTCTATTGAGTACACCGATTTTGAACAAGGCCTAAAAGAAGTTGAAAAAATTTACAATTTATTAATTAACGATTATAATTTATTAAAAAATA